>NZ_JARAVM010000093.1:0-858 GCF_033792735.1 Streptomyces sp. PA03-3a | reverse complement strand
CGCGCGATGTCCGACCTCGGACGCCTGGTGGCCGGGAGGTACCGGCTGGTGGAGCGGATCGGCCGTGGCGGTATGGGCACGGTGTGGCGGGCCGAGGACGAGCTGCTGGGGCGTGCGGTGGCGGTCAAGCGGTTGCATCCGCCGCAGCCGCATCTGCAGGACGACGAGCTGGAGACGTTGTTCGAGCGGACGCGTCGGGAGGCGCGGAGCGCGGCGCGGATCAGTCATCCGAATGTGGTGGTCGTGCATGACGTGGTGGACGACGAGGGTCTGCCGGTCATCGTGATGGAGTATGTGCCGTCGACGACGCTGGGTGATCTGCTGAAGGAGCGGGGTCCGGTGGGGCCGGGGGAGGCGGCGCGGATCGGGCGGGCGATGGTGGCGGCGTTGCGGGCGGCGCATGGGGCGGGGGTGCTGCACCGGGATGTGAAGCCGGGCAATGTGCTGTTGGCGGAGTCGGGCCGGGTGGTGCTGACGGATTTCGGGATCGCGCAGGCGTCGGGGACGTCGACGTTGACGCGGACGGGTGAGTTGATCGGGTCGATCGACTTTTTGGCGCCGGAGCGGTTGACCGGTGGTGTGCCGGGTCCTGAGTCGGATCTGTGGGCGTTGGGGGCGACGTTGTTCCAGGCGGTGGAGGGGCGTTCGCCGTTCCGTCGGGACACGGCGATCGAGACGGCGTATGCGATCGCGACGGACGAGGTGCCGGTGGCGGGGCGTGCGGGGGCGTTGGGGCCGGTGATCGCGGGGCTGCTGGTGCGGGAGCCGCGGGGGCGGCTGTCGGCGGAGGAGGCCGAGCGGTTGCTGCGGGCCGGTGCCGCCGAGACCGAGACCGAGAGCGTCCCCCGCGACAGCCTC
>NZ_JARAVM010000020.1:0-170572 GCF_033792735.1 Streptomyces sp. PA03-3a | reverse complement strand
GTGGCGGTCAGCGGCTCGGCGCCGGGGGAGCGGCACGAGGCCGTCTCCCGCGCGCTGCCCACCGGGGCGCGGGCGACCGTGGCCCCGCGGGCCGGCGACGGGTACCTCTACGACGTCCTGCTGCGGGCGAAGACCGGCTCGGCGGCCGTGGGCGTCGTCGCGGTCTCCTGAACGACGACGGGCGGGACCCGCGGAAAGCACGAGGTGGCGGTGTGGTTAACATATGAGCACCGCCTAGCTCGAAAGATGCGCCTGTGACTGTCAATGACGACTCGTTCACCGACTGGAAGCACCGCGAGGAGATCGCGGAATCGATGATTCCGATCATCGGGAAGCTGCACAGGGAGCGGGACGTGACCGTCCTGCTGCACAGCCGCTCCTTGGTGAACAAGTCGGTGATCAGCATCCTGAAGGCCCACCGCTTCGTCCGGCAGATCGCCGGACAGGAGCTCTCCGTCACCGAGACGCTGCCGTTCCTGCGGGCCCTGACCACACTCGACCTCGGCCCGTCCCAGATCGACCTCGGCATGCTCGCCGCGACCTACCGGGCCGACGACCGCGGGCTGTCCGTGGAGGAGTTCACCGCCGGAGCCGTCGCGGGCGCCACCGGTGCCAACAAGATCGAGCGCCGCGAGCCGCGCGACGTCGTCCTCTACGGATTCGGCCGCATCGGCCGTCTCCTGGCCCGGCTGCTGATCGAGAAGTCCGGTTCCGGCAACGGCCTGCGGCTGCGCGCCGTCGTCGTCCGCAAGGGCTCCGGCCGGGCCGCCGAAGACCTCGTCAAGCGCGCCTCGCTGCTGCGCCGCGACTCCATCCACGGCCAGTTCCAGGGCACGATCACCATCGACGAGGCGAACAGCACGATCATCGCCAACGGCAACGCGATCAAGGTGATCTACGCCGACGACCCGGCGTCGCTGGACTACACGGCGTACGGCATCAGGAACGCCATCCTCATCGACAACACCGGCAAGTGGCGGGACCGCGAGGGGCTTTCGCAGCACCTGCGTCCCGGCGTCGACAAGGTCGTCCTGACCGCGCCGGGCAAGGGGGACGTCCCCAACGTCGTCCACGGCGTCAACCACGACATGATCAAGCCGGACGAGCGGATCCTGTCCTGCGCCTCCTGCACCACCAACGCGATCGTGCCGCCGCTGAAGGCGATGGCGGACGAGTACGGCGTCCTGCGCGGCCACGTCGAGACGGTCCACTCGTTCACCAACGACCAGAACCTGCTCGACAACTACCACAGCTCCGACCGCCGCGGCCGCTCGGCGCCGCTCAACATGGTCATCACCGAGACCGGTGCCGCCTCGGCCGTCGCCAAGGCCCTGCCCGACCTCAAGGCGAGGATCACCGGCAGCTCCATCCGGGTGCCGGTGCCGGACGTCTCGATCGCGATCCTCAGCCTGCAGCTCGCCCGCGAGACCACTCGCGAGGAGGTCCTCGACCACCTCCGCGAGGTGTCGCTGACCTCGCCGCTCAAGCGCCAGATCGACTTCATCAGCGCCCCGGACGCCGTCTCCAGCGACTTCATCGGCTCGCGCCACGCCTCGATCGTCGACGCCGGCGCCACCAAGGTCGACGGCGACAACGCCATCCTCTACCTCTGGTACGACAACGAGTTCGGCTACTCGTGCCAGGTCATCCGGGTCGTCCAGCACGTCTCCGAGGTCGAGTACCCGACCTACCCGGCCGCGCGGGTCTGACCGTCCCGCCCGCCGGTACGCCGCGGCGGACCCCCGCGGCAAATCGTTTGCGCGCACCGGCGGGCGGCCCGCAGCATGGGCCGCATGAGAGCGATGGCGACAGCGGCGGGCGGGTACTGAGTGGCCGTGCACGAGGAGGAGCGCCTGGTCCTGCGCGGGCCGGGGGGACTGCCGCAACTGACGTACGTCGAGGGGGTCAGGGACGGCCGTCCCTGGGCCGACCTCGCGGAAGCGGTGGGACCGGACCCGGTGCCGGCCGTGCTCGCGGGCCTGCCGGGGTGGGCGGTGTCGGGCTCCGTCGAACTCGGGGAGCAGCTCGTACGGCACGGTGCCAGGGTCCTCCGGCACGCCCACGGGATGGAGCGCGACCTCGTCGCCGACCCCCCGCGGGCCGAGTGGGCCTCGTGGCCCCTGCCCGACGGGCTGCGCGCCGTCCCCTGCGACCGCTCGGCCGAGGAACTGTTCCCCGCCTGGCGCGCCGCCTTCGCGCCCGGTCACCCCGACCACCACGAGGGCAATGACCAGGAGGCCCTCGACGCCCAGCTGGCCCCGGTGCTGTCGGGCGCCGTGCTCGGGCCGGTCCTGCCGTGCAGCGCCCTGGCGGTCGACGAGGCCGACCGCGTCGTCGCCGGGGTCGTCGTGACGGACCGCGACGGCCTCCCGTGGGTCGCGACGGTCTTCCGGCGGCCGGATTCGCGTTACGCCGGTCTCGGCTCCCGGCTGCTGCGCCGGGTGCTGGCGGACGCGGCGATCGGCGGTCTCCCACGGATCGGCCTGGCGGTGAGCGACGCCAATCCCGCCCGCGGGCTGTACGAGCGGCTGGGGTTCGCCGTGACCGACACCTCCCTCACCGTCCTCGTCCCCTGAGCGGGCGGGCTCGGCGCCGGGGTCAGACGGCACTGGTGGAGCGGGCGTTCGACAGGGCGAGGCGGCGCTCGTGCGCCTCCTGCGGCAGCCGGCCGCTGCGCATGAGGGTGACCAGACCGTGCGGCCCGGTCCAGGAGGTCTCCGTGAGGACGTCCGGTGCGCCGTCGGCGCCCGCCACCGGCCCGACGGCGCGCGGCAGTTCACCGAACGCCTCGCGCAGGGCCGCCGGGGCCTCGGGTGTGGCGAAGGGCAGACCGGCGTGCCGCGTGAACATCGCGTCACAGAGGGCCGGCCGCCGCCGCGCGAACGCCGTGTACGCGCCGCCCACCGCCGGCGCGCCGCGGGCAGCACGCGTGCGCCGGCCCCGTGCGGGAGCGGCCGACACGGTCGGCAGCCGGGTTCTGATGCATCAAGTCCCCTGAGTGGCAGGCGCCTTCGCTCGGCGTGCCCGCCCGGTCGTTCCGGGGTTCCCCGGTGAGGTGCGGGTCATCGGCGGTTGCGGCCGCAGGTCACCGCGAGTGTGCGGGTGAAGTACCTTAAGGGGGGTCTGGTTTGGCTCGCGGGATCGAGGTCGTACGACGTGCTGGTGGCGGATCGGTATCGCTTGGACGCGCCCATCGGCCGCGGCGGCATGGGCGAGGTGTGGCGGGCGACCGACGAGGTGCTGGGGCGTCCCGTCGCGGTGAAGCTCCTGCTGGGTGACGGCTCGGACGCCTCCGCGGCCGCCCGCTTCCGGCTGGAGGCGCAGACGGCGGCGCGTCTGGGGCATCCGCACGTCGTGGCGGTCTTCGACTTCGGAGCCTGGGACGGGCGGTTCTTCCTCGTCATGGAACTGGTCGAGGGCGACAGCCTGGCCCAGTTGCTGGAGGCCGGGCACGTACTGGGCGCCGAACAGGTCGCGGTCGTCGCCGCGCAGGCCGCCGCGGGGCTGGCGGCCGCCCACCAGCAGGGCATCGTGCACCGCGACATCAAGCCGGGCAACCTGATGCTCGACGCCGCCGGTTCGCTCAAGATCGGTGACTTCGGCATAGCCCGGTTCGTCGACGATCCGGCCGCCGCGCTCACCATGACCGGGCAGATCGTCGGCACCAGCCTCTACCTCGCCCCCGAACGGGCCCTGGGCCAGAACGCGGGACCGGCCTCCGACGTGTACGCCCTCGGGTGCGTCCTCTACCAGCTGCTGACGGGCCGTACGCCGTTCCAGGGCGACAGCCCGACGGCCCTGCTCTACCAGCACATCGACAGTGCGCCCGTGCCGCCCTCGCAGCGGGGCGTCGACCTGCCCGCGGCGTTCGAGGGCTACCTGCTCGGGCTCCTGGCCAAGCAGCCGGAGGACCGGCCGGCGGCCCAGGACGTGGCCGACTGGTTCCGCACCGACGCCTGGCGCGCGCGTCCCGTCCCCCTCCCCCCGCCCGCCGGCGCCGCGTCGCGCGGCGCGGGCAACGCCACCCCGAACGACGCCGGGAGCAGGGCCGGTACCTCGGCGCTCGTGTCGCCGCCGGCGACGCGGCCGGCGCGCGGCGCGCGAGCGGCTGCGCCCAGGCGGCGGGCGGCCCCGGCGCAGCGCCGCAGCCCCGGCGAGTTCATCCGCTACCGGCCGCGCGTCGCGAGCGCCATCGCCGGGGTGGTGGCCTTCGTGGTGGCCGTGATCCTCGGCATGATCTGGTTCTCGCCGGAGAGCAGCTCCGCCAACACCCCCACCGACGGTCCGAGCGCGACGCCGACCCAGGGGGCCGGGTCCTCGCCCCAGGCCGTCACACCGTCCGCGGACGGGGGCGACGACCAGGGCGACGACGACGCGCAGGACGAGGACTGAGCCGGGCCGGGTCAGCCCACGTCGCCCGCGCCGGGCGCGACCGCGCCGACGGCGACCAGCCCGATGATCAGCGCGCCGAGCAGCACGCGGTAGATCACGAACGGCGTGAAGCTGTGCGTGGAGACGTACCTGAGGAACCAGGCGATGGCCGCGTAGCCCACGGCGAAGGCGATCCCGGTGGCGAGCAGCGTCGGGCCCCAGGCGGGGGCGGTCTCGCCGCCGATCTCGAACAGCTCCAGGGTGCCGGACGCGAGCACCGCGGGGATGGCCAGCAGGAAGGAGTAGCGGGCGGCCGCCTCACGGCTGTAGCCGAGGAAGAGCCCCGCGCTGATCGTCCCGCCGGAGCGGGACACGCCGGGGATGAGGGCGAGTGACTGGGCGAAGCCGTAGCCGAGGGCGTGCGGGAGTGTCAGCTCGCTGATGGGCTTGGCCTTGCGGATCGCCCGGGTGCGGTCGGCGACGGCGAGGACCAGTCCGAAGAGGATCAGCACGGTGCCGGTGATCCGCAGATCACGCAGTGACGTCTCGATGCTGTGCTGGAAGACGGCGCCGAGGACCGCGATGGGGATCGTCCCGACGATGACGAACCAGCCCATGCGGGCGTCGGGGTCCTTGCGCCGGTCGGGGACGAAGAGTGAGGTCGTCCAGGCCTTGACGATCGAGACGATGTCGCGGCGGAAGTAGATCAGCACGGCCGTCTCGGTGCCCAGCTGCGTCACGGCCGTGAAGGCGGACCCCGGGTCCTTCCAGCCGGCCAGGGCGGAGAACACGCGCAGGTGGGCGCTGGAGGATACGGGCAGGAACTCGGTGAGCCCCTGCAGCAGGCCGAGGACGGCGGCTTCGAACCAGGACATCGGGGGGTGACTCCACGGATGGTCGGGGCGGCACGTCCCGGCGGCGGCGCCGCCCGGGGACGTGCGGGACATGAGCTCGGACGGTGGCGGTGGCCGGACGGACGGGGTGCGGCGCGCGGTGGAGCCGGCTCCGGTGGCGCGGGCCGTGCCGCCGGCCGCGGCACGGCCCGCCGGAGAGCCGGGGGCGAGCGGGTCAGGAATCCCTGTCGTCCGCCCGTGGCCGTTGGAACACCATTGCGGCGTTCGCTCCTTCACCCGCGGTTCCGTCGGCCCCCTGCGGGCCACCCCGGGAACTACCGCGTCAGGTAAAGAAGTTCCCAAGACACCCACTTGGCCGAGCGGGCTTCGTCCGGTCACGGGGCTCGCCGCGGCGGCGGCACAAGGCCCGTCTTCATTGACGGCCGCCTTTGCGTGTCCTTTACCATGGGTGGACCCTGCCGTACCGAGCAAGAAGAAGGAGCCGCGGTTCCCGCGATGGACCATCCCCCGAGTACCGACCGTGTCATCCCCCGAGGGGCCCGCCGAAGCGCGGCGACGGGGGTGACACGGTGACCGAAGTCCTGCTCCTCCTGCTGGCCCTGCTGCTGACCCTGGCCTGCGCGGTGTTCGTCGCGGCGGAGTTCTCCCTGACCACGGTGGAGCGCGGCGAGCTGGAACGTTCCGCCGCCGCCGGTGAGCGCGGCGCGGACGGCGCCCTCAAGGCCGTGCGGCGGCTGACCCTGCAGCTGTCCGGCGCGCAGCTGGGCATCACGGTGACCTCGCTGGTCATCGGCATGCTCGCCGAGCCGTCCCTGTCGGTGCTGCTGAGCGGCCCGATCGAAGCCGTCGGCCTGCCCGAGGGGGCCGCGTCGATGACCGGGACGGTTCTGGGCGTCGTCGTCTCGACCGTGGTGCTGATGGTGATCGGCGAGCTGGTGCCCAAGAACTGGGCGATCTCCAGCCCGCTGGCCGTCGCCAAGGTGGTGGCGGGGCCGCAGCGCGGCTTCACCGCGGCCTTCTCACCGCTGATCAACCACCTCAACGACACCGCGAACCGCCTGGTGCGCCGCTTCGGTCTGGAACCGGCCGAGGAACTGGCCTCCGCCCGCACACCGGACGAGCTGCGGGCCCTGGCCCGCCACTCCGCCGCCGAGGGCGTGCTCGAACCGGACTCCGCCGAGCTCTTCGTCCGCACCCTCCACCTGAGCGAGCTGACCGCGGAGAACGTCATGACCCCGCGCGTGGACGTCCGGGCCCTGGAGGCCCACGCGACCGCCGCCGACGCCGCGGCCCTGTCGCTGTCCACCGGCCTGTCCCGCTTCCCCGTCTACCGGGACAGCCTCGACGAGGTCGTCGGCACCGTCCACATCCGCGACGTACTGGCCCTCCCGGCCGGCGAGCGCGCCGGCACGCCCGTCGGAGCCCTGGCCACCGCCCCGCTGCTCGTCCCCGACAGCCTGCCGGTGAACCGGCTGCTGGACCGGATGCGCAGGCGCCGCACCATGGCCGTCGTCATCGACGAATACGGGGGCACCGCCGGTGTCGTCACCGTCGAGGACGTCGTGGAGGAGGTCGTCGGCGACGTGCGCGACGAGCACGACCCCCAGCAGCGGCCCGACCTCGCCCCCGCGGGCGACGGGTCCTGGGAGGCCGACGGCAACATCCGCATGGACCAGCTCGCCGGCATCGGCCTGACCGCGTCCGACGGCCCGTACGAGACCGTCGCCGGTCTGCTGGCCGCCACCCTCGGCCGGATCCCCGCCCGGGGCGACGCCGCGGAGGTCGGCGGCTGGCGCTTCACCGTGCTCAGCGTCGACCACCACGTGGCCGAGCGGGTCCGTGTCGCACGCATCCCGGAGGAGGCCCGATGACCGCGCTGCAGCTCGCCGTCGGCGCCCTCACATTGCTGACGAACGCCTTCTTCGTGGGCGGCGAATTCGCCCTGATCTCCGTACGGCGCAGCCAGATCGAGCCGCGCGCGCAGGCCGGTGACAAGCGCGCCCGCACGGTGCTGTGGGGCCTGGAGCACCTGTCCGCCCTGCTGGCCACCGCGCAGCTGGGCATCACCGTCTCCTCGCTGGTGCTGGGCGCGGTCGCCGAACCCGCCATCGCGCACCTGCTGGAGCCGGGCTTCGAGGCCGCGCACGTCCCGCACGCGCTGGTGCACCCGATCTCGTTCGTGATCGCCCTCACGGTGGCCACCTACCTGCACATGCTCGTCGGCGAGATGGTGCCCAAGAACATCGCGCTGGCCGCGCCCGAGCGCTCCGCGCTGCTGCTCGGGCCGCCGCTGGTGGCCGTCACCCGCGCGCTGCGGCCGGTGGTCTTCGGCGTCAACGCCTTCGCCAACGCCCTGCTGCGGCTGCTGCGCGTCGAACCGAGGAACGAGGTCGCGGCGGTCTTCACCGACGACGAACTGGCCCGGCTGGTCCAGGACTCCAGCGCCGCCGGTCTGCTCGACGCCTCGGGCGGCGAGCGCCTGCGGGACGCCCTGGAACTGGGCAGCCGTCCGGTGGGGGAGATCCTCGTACCGGCCGGCCGCATGGTCACCGTCGGCGAGCGGGTCACCCCGGACGAACTGGAGCGGACCGCCACCGCCTCCGGCTACTCGCGCCTGCCGGTCACCGGCGCCGACGGCGGCGTCCTGGGCTTCCTGCACATCAAGGACACCCTCGGCGTCGCCGAACGCGACCGCCCCTTCCCCCGGAGCTCCCTCCACCCCGTCATCCGGCTGCGCCCCACCACCCCGCTGGACGACACGCTCACCGCCCTGCGGGCCGCGGGCACGCACCTGGCCGCCGTCACCGGGGACGAGGGCAGGCTGCTCGGCTACGTCACCATGGAGGACGTCCTCGAGGAACTCGTCGGCCCCGCCACGGAGGTCGGGGAGGCGGCCTGAGCCCCCGGCGGGCGTCCCCGCTACGGGGGCCTCCGGCGGGCGGCGCGGCGATCCCCGGCGTGACGATCCCCGGCGCGTGGAGGGTCGCCAGCGGTTCCGGGCCGGTGTTCCCGTCCGGGCTTCGGCCGTGCTTCGGCCGGGCGGCCGGGGAGGGCTCAGCGGCCGGTGCCGTCCACCTCGTCGGTCCTGCGGATGACGTCCCCGGGAGCCGCGCGGATGACCTGCGGGGCGGGCCGTTCGGCGGCCGGGTCGTCGTCCGCCTTCATGGCCGCCGCCTCGCTCTTGAGGATGCGGGTGGCCTTCCCGGCGGAGCGGACGAGGTCGGGGAGCTTCCTGACGCCGATCAGGACGACGACCACGACGAGCAGCAGGGCGAGTTCGCTGAGGCCGAACATCGGGAGGTCTCCTCCGGCTGGACGGGGCGCGGTGCGCCCGTGGTGACGACCCTGTGGAAACTACAGCACCGTAGGTCTCGGCGGAGCCCGGGCCGCCTCCCGGACCGGGCTCCCTCGTCTTCCGCGGCGCCGCGGAAGACGAGGTGCGGCGCCCGGAGTCCCCGCGCCGCGGCTTCAGCCGGGCCCAGCGGCCACGGCGTCCCGCATCTCCCGTGCCGGGTTGCCGCCCCAGCGGGCCCGCTCGGGCACCTCCTCGCCCTTCATCAGGAAGGAGTCGGCGGCGAGGACCGCCTCGTCGCCCATCGTCACGCCGTAGTGGACGAGGGCGCCGACGCCGACGGTGCAGCGGGTTCCCAGCGTGGTGCGGTCCGACTTGAAGGTGCCGTCCTCCTGCGAGTGGCACTGGATCCTGGTGCCCTCGTTGAGGACGCACTCGTCGCCGATGCTGACGAGGGACCGTTCCGGGACGTAGCAGCCGTCGTCGAAGACCCGGCTGCCGATCCGCACGCCGAGCAGCCGCCAGACGAGGGTCTTGAAGGGCGTGCCGTTGAACACCGCGATCGCCTCGGTCGGGTTGGTGATCTTCCAGTAGCGCTCGTGCCGCCAGAAGGGGCGTTCGTAGATCGAGCAGTACAGCGGCCGGAGGCCGTGCGGGCCGGTGGTGGCGCGTTCGGTCAGCACCATGCCGGCGACGGCGAACAGCACGGTGAGGACGTTGGCGAGCGCGATCACCGCGGGCCCGAAGGTGTCGTAGAGGTCCGCGGCGGCCGACACGACCAGGGCGACCGAGAAGAAGAACAGCCACCGCGACCCCAGGTGCAGGGCCATCGTGGCGGCGTTGTGCCGGTTCTTGGCCGCCAGGCGCCGCCGGAAGGTCGCACGGTCCGCGACGAGGTGGTCGAACCTGCTGTCCCGCAGGACGGACCGGGGGATCTCGAAGCTGGGCGAGCCGAGCAGGCCCACGCCCTCGCGGACCTCCCCGTCGAGCGGCACCATCACCTTGGTGGCCAGGAGGCAGTTGTCGCCGGTCCTGCCCCCGGCGGGGAAGGCGATGTAGTTGCCGAGGAAGTTGCGGGGGCCGATCGTCACCTCGGAGGTCCGGAAGGACGTACCGGTGTAGTCGGTGTTGATGACCGACAGCCCGTCGGCGATCATCGTCCCCCGGCCCACGCTGGTCAGGCAGGGGGTGTCCTGCCGCACCGTGAGACCGAAGTTGGAGCCGGTCTGCTCGACCTCGCCCAGGTCGTACCCGAGCCGGCTCAGGAACGGCACGATCGCCGAGCTGTCGCCGAACAGAACCTTGTGGAAGCGCCGGTTGGTGAGGAAGCCCACGGCCCGGTGCGCACCGTAGCGGAAGCCGAACAAGGGGTAGTCGCGGTCCGGCCGGACGACGAGGTTCAGCACGCGCGGGACCGTCACCGAGAGCAGGGCCCCCAGGACGACGACGCCGAAGAAGAACATCGCGGACGCGGCCAGCGCGTCGGCGTAGAACACCCAGCTCGTCAGCGCCGTCGGCCCGGGCTGCAGCAGCGAGCGGAACTGCGGGACGGCGGAGACCAGCAGGACGACGCCGCCGACGGCCAGGGGCACGTACAGGATCAGGGCCGTCAGCACCTGCGTCACGGCGTAGAGGGCCCTGCGGAGGGCCCCGCACCGGGCGGGGCCGGCCTCGCGGCGGTAGTCGACCGCGGTCGGCTGCGCCGGCGAACCGTGCCAGTGCTCCCCGTCGGGCACGGACTGGCCGGCGTGCAGCGAGGAGGAGTGGCCGAGCTGGGTGCCGTCGCCCATGGAGGTATCGATGTCGAGCACCGTCGCCTCGCCGACCAGAACGTCCCTGCCGAGGGTGACCGGCCCGGTCCGGATCACCCCGGACTGCGCCCGGTAGCAGTTGAGGAAGGCGTCCTTGCGGATCACCGTGCCGTCGCCGACGGTGAGCAGATCGGTGCAGACCGGTACGTGGCGGGTGAGGACCGTGACGCGCCGCCCGATCCTGGCGCCGAGCGCCCGCAGATAGAAGGAGTAGACCGGGGACCCGGTGAACAGCGCCAGCGGATTCGCCCGGATCAGCGTCTTGGCGCACCAGAAGCGGACGTACGCCAGGCTCCAGAGGCGGATCTCCCGTGGTCGCCACCGGCCGACCAGCACCCACTTGCCCAGGACCGGGAGCACGCACATCCCGAGGAAGACGGCGGCACCGAACACGACCGCCCGCAGGTAGGTGCCGACCAGCCCCGAGCCGCCCGAGATCCACTCCACGCCGCCCGCGAAGACGAGGGCCGTCGCGAAGGAGTACGCGAGGAAGAACAGCAGTTGCAACGTCGCGCACAGCGCGTAACGCGGTGTGCCGGTCGGGCTCCCCGGCGCGTCCGGTCCGTACGGTGCCTGCGCCGGGGATGCGGCGGGCGGGACGGCGGCCGGGGGCGGGGCGTCGACGAGGGCCGCCGCCAGGCTCCTGACGGTGGGATGGCGGTAGACGTCCTTGATGGAGACGGGAGGCACGTCCTGGCGCTTCCTGAGCCGGGCGCAGAAGCGCGCCATCACCATCGAGTCGGCGCCGAGGTCGGTGAAGAAGTTGCTGTCGAGCGGGACCCGCTCGGCCTGTACGACCGGGGCCAGGACCTCGGCGAGGATCCGTTCGCGGCCGGTGGCCGCGGACCGGCCGGGACCGGGGCCCGGACCGGGGTCCGCATCGGGACCGGCGTCGGGACCGGCGTCGCGGTCGGGATCGGGGTCGGGTCCGGGTGTCAGGACGTCGACCGGGATGTCCGCCATGGCGGCTCCATGAGGGGTGCGGACCGCGTGCGATCGAGCCGGGCACCGAGGCGGCATCGCCTCGGCCGACGTCCGGGCGCGCGATCCGGAAACAGTGGGTGGGTCATGTGTCCGTGATCGGAAGATATGTGTGCCGTACTCGCAGTCTCGGCCCCGGGCGTCGCGGATGCCAGTCGGCCGACCGGTCACCTTCGGCAACTCCTCGGCGGCGCCACGTGATACCCCCTGGTGAGGTGGTGCCGGGAGCAGCCGCACCGGCTCAGCGCGCGGGGGCGCCGAACCAGCGGAGGAGGGCGGCGTGCAGCTCGCACCCGTCCGCGCCGGCCCAGGCCACGTGGCCGTCGGGGCGCAGCAGCACGGCGGGGACGTCGAGTTCCCCGCTGACGTCGACGACGCGGTCGACCCGGTCCTCCCAGCCCGCCGGCGACAGCGTCCCGCCCCGGTCGAGCAGCAGACCGCGGCCGCCGTGCATCAGCCCGTACAGCCGCCCCCGGGTCAGCCCGACGTCACGCAGCCGCCGGCCGAGCAGTTCGTGGCCCTCGCCGAAGTCGTAGCGGATCCCGATCCCGGTGATCTTCTCGATCAGGTGCCGGTTCACCTCCTCGAAGCCGGCCAGTTCGGACAGCAGCCGGCGCACCGCCCGCGGACCCGGCTCGGTGGACAGCAGCTGCATCTGCGCGCGGGTGTTGTCCAGCACGTCGGCGGCCACCGGGTGACGCTCGGCGTGGTAGCTGTCCAGCAGCCTCTCAGGCGCCCAGCCGTTCACCGCGGCGGCGAGCTTCCAGCCCAGGTTGAACGCGTCCTGGATGCCCAGGTTGAGACCCTGCCCGCCGGTCGGCGGGTGGATGTGCGCCGCGTCACCGGCGAGCAGCACCCGGCCCACCCGATACCGCTCGGCCTGCCGGGTGGCATCGCCGAAGCGGGAGAGCCAGCGCGGCGAGTGCACGCCGAAGTCGGTGCCGGCGACCGCCCGCAGCCGCTCCCTGAACTCCTCCAGGGTCGGCGCCGCCCGGTCCTCGGCCACCCCGTCGGCCGGCACGACGAGGCAGTACCGCCCGTCGGGCTCGGGGATGACGCCGAACCGCTCCCGCGTCCTGCGGACCTCGGCCACCACGGCGGCAACCGTATCCGGCGGCGCGGCCACCTCCATCTCGCCCATCAGCGTCTCGACCCTGGAGGGCTCGCCGGGGAAACCGACCCCGAGCAGCCTGCGCACGGTGCTGCGCCCGCCGTCGCAGCCGACGAGGTAGCGCGAGCGCAGGCACGTCCCGTCGGCCAGTCCGGCGGTCACCCCGTCGTCGTCCTGACCCAGCGCGGTCAGTTCGCAGCCGCGCCGGATCTCGACGCCGAGTCCGGTGACGTGCTCGGTCAGCAGGCGCTCGGTGTCGGTCTGCCGGATGGCGAGGACGTACGAGTGGGCGGTGTCCAGCCGGTCCGGCCACCGCGTGGCGAGGCCGGCGAAGAACCCGCCGGACGTGACCTTCCTGCCGAGCGTGAGGAACCGGTCGAGCAGACCGCGCTGGTCCAGCACCTCGATGCTGCGCACGTGCAGGCCGCGCGAGCGGGTCTGGACGCTCGGCTCGACCTCCCTCTCCAGCACGAGCACCCGCACACCCTGCAGCCGCAGTTCTCCGGCCAGCATCAGCCCGGTCGGCCCGCCGCCGACGACGATGACGTCGATCATCAACACACCCGACCCCGTAGGTTTTGGCTCAGGGCGGTGATTCTGCGTCACGGCGGGGGCCTTGCCGCAAGGCCCCCGGTGGGCTATAGCTTGAAAGTGGCAAGGAGCGGGCGCTCCTTGCCATTTGCGTTGCCTTCCGCCTCGGCGGCCTTTCGTCGGACGTGCCCTACGGGCCTCCCGAGGCCGCGCCGCCCCCGACCCGCGGCCGGGATCAGCGCCTACTGCTCCACGGAGTCGTTCTTCTCGGTGTCGGCTTCGAAGTAGACGTCGAGGATCGCGTCGAACTCATTGCTCCAGGACCGCAGTTGCCGGCGGCTGGGTGCGTCGGCCCACGCCTCGAACCAGCGGCGCTCGGACAGGTAGACCGTGACGCCGAAGCGGCGCCCCCACGTGGGGACGTCGACCTCGACCGCACGGATCTCCTTCCAGAGGAACTCGGCCTCGGTGTCGTCCAGCCGGAAGGTGAGGCCGCGCCGGTCCGCCCGGATGGCCCCCCTGCGGTCCGCCGCCTCGAACTCCCGGTTCTCGCCGGTGCCTTCGGCGGCTTCCTCGTCGTCATCGTCGGTGTCGGTGTCGGTGTCGGTGTCGTTGTCGGTGGCGGACTCATCCGCGGCCGTGGCGGGCGACGGCACGGTGCCGGTCGTCACGTCCGCCGCGGCGTCGGACGCGCCGCCGGTCCCGGAGGCTGCCGCGGCCCCGGTTGTGTCGTCGTCATCCGGTTCCGGTACGAGGATGCCGGGGACGTATGCCGGATCTGTGCCGGCGGCCTGTACGAGCGGGATGTTCTGACCTCTGCTCTGTTCCACGGCGGGCAGTATGGCTGATCCGCCTGTGCGTGTGACACTCGCCCCGCTGTTCGGTCCGCGCGGGACCCCGTGCGGGAAGCCGGCGCGGTGGTCACTCAGGACGGATGCAGCACGGCCATGGCGATCTCGCGGACGCGGTCCTGGGTGATTCCGGTGCGCTGTTCGACGGCGAGCGGATGGTCGGTGGGCTCCAACTCTATGAAGGGCCGCGTGCCGACCGGCCGTGTGTGGGCGTTGGTCCTGAGATTGGTGGTGCCGGGGGAGTAGAGCGCGAGTTCCGTGCTGAGCCAACCGAAGCAGGGCTTCTCGGCCTCGCGCCCCTCGGTGTTCAGTAGCTCATGGGGAGCTCTGCGTGGTGGTCGCCGCAGCATGAACAGGTGAAACCGGGATCGGTGGACATGGGGCGAGCCCAGTGGCCCCGTACATCGGCTCCCTTGGGCCGCGGAACCGGTGCATCTTCGCTGGGACGGGGCGGCTGTCCCGTCCCAGTGAAGTTTGACCGTTCTCACTGAAGTTTGACCGGTGCCCCGCGTTCGCGGCTGTTGATGCTGCGAGGGGCGGGGCGACGGTGGCCACACCTGCGCGGGCCATCGGTGATGAGGCCCCGCGTACCCTAGCTGGGCCTGACCTGCAGTGACTTCTACGCGTCGGGGGTGCCGTCCTCGGTCGTGATGTCGACGGCTGTCCCCTGTACGGCGGTCATGCCGAGAAGCCTCCCGAGGAATCAGCGGCGGGAGGCTGGTGCCGTCGGCGCGGCATGCGCGTCTCATGCTGCAGGCACGATCCATACCTTCGTGACCGGCCTCGCGGCCTCACTCGAACCGCGAGGTGTCTCCCGCGCCCCGCCGTACGATCTCTGCCACGCCGCCGGAGAAGTCGACCACCGTCGTCGGCTCGGTGCCGCAGTCCCCGGAGTCGACCACGGCATCCACCACGTGATCGAGCCGATCCTTGATCTCCCAGCCCTGCGTCATCGGCTCCTCCTCGTCAGGCAGCAGCAGTGTGCTGGACAGCAGCGGCTCGCCCATTTCGGCCAGCAGCGCCTGGGTGACCACATGGTCCGGGATGCGCACACCCACGGTCCTCTTCTTCGGGTGCAGCAGCTTGCGCGGCACCTCACGGGTGGCCGGGAGGATGAAGGTGTAGCTGCCGGGCGTGGACGCCTTCACGGCCCGGAACACGTCATTGTCCACCTGCACGAACTGGCCCAGCTGCGCGAAGTCCCGGCACATCAACGTGAAGTGGTGCCGGTCGTCGAGGTGGCGGATCGAACGGATCCGGTCCATGCCGTCCCTGCTGCCCAGCCGGCAGCCCAGCGCGTAACAGGAGTCGGTGGGGTATGCGATGAGTCCTCCCGACCGCACCGCGTCGGCGACCTGGGCGATGCTGCGCGGCTGGGGGTTCTCGGGGTGAACGTCGAAGTACTTCGCCATCTGCCGAGCTTATGCCGTACCCGGGTGCCGCACTCACGGGGCCGCGCCCCGTCGTCGCAACTACCGATGCGGACACGGACACGACCTGCCACCCACGCTCCTGGACGACGCAGCCGGCAGCTGTGTCAGGTGAACCTTCGATGAGACGAACGGCTCAGTCGTCAATCTTCGGTGAGACCGGACCGGTGCATCTTCGCTGGGACAGGACACGGCTCCGCAGGTCGAAGGGCCTTGCTCTGCGACCGTTGCCGATATATCGTTGAGGTATCGCGACCGTACGACGATGGAAGGAGCGTCATCATGCGTTCCCATGGACACGGACACGTCGGACCCGGCCATCACGGCCGCGGCGACCATGAGCAGGAGGGGCGGCGCGCGGCGTTCGGCCCGTTCGGACCGCCGTTCGGCGGCGGGCCCTGGGGGCCCGGGCCGTGGCACGGCGGGCGGGGCGGCAGGGGAGGGCCGCGGGGCCGGGCGAGGCGCGGCGATGTGCGAGCCTCGATCCTGGCGCTGCTCGCCGACCGGCCCATGCACGGCTACGAGATGATCCAGGAGATCGCCGAGCGCAGCGGCGGCGCGTGGAAGCCGAGCCCCGGCTCGGTCTACCCGACACTGCAACTGCTCGAGGACGAGGGCCTGATCACCAGCGCGTCGGAGGGCGGCAAGAAGCTCTTCACGCTCACCGAGGCCGGCCGCACCGAGGCCGAGGCGGGCGCCGACGCCCCCTGGGAGGAGGCCGGGCGCGGCATCGACTGGGAGGCCATGAACGAGATCCGCAAGGCGGGCGCCGGCCTGGTCGACGCCTTCCGGCAGGTCTGGGCGACCGGTACGCCCGAGCAGCGCGACAAGGCGCTGACGGTGGTCAACGAGGCCCGCAAGAAGCTCTACCTGATCCTCGCCGACGAGGACTGACCCCTTCGTACGCCGGTGGTCCGGGACGCACATGCGTCCCGGACCACCGGCGTCGTGATGCGGCGCCGCGGAGACGTCGTTCAAGGTGCGATCCGACCGCGTGAACCGGACGCCGGGACGGCGAACGATCAAGCCGGCACACCCGGGACTACGGACAGGCCTCACCGAACTTGACGGCCTTGAAGACGACGGGCTGTCCCGTGAGCCCGCCTCCGGCGGCGGGCGACTGCGAGCACACCTTCCAGTTGCTCTCCACGAGGATGAAGCGGTCCTGCCCCGAGGCGTCCTGCGCTGTGATGCCCGTCGCGGGGGTGAGCGTCGTGCGGGCCACCTTCAGCGACGTGCCGGTGAGGTCCGGCATCGTCGCTCCCGCAGAGGCGGGCGCCGAGGCGTCCTGGCCGGGGCAGGACTCGTCGCGCTTGACGGCACCGAAGTCGACGGTGGCGGTGGTGGTCCGGCTGCCTGGGGCCGGGCGCTGGAAGCAGACCTTCCAGTCGCGGTCCCAGATCTGGTCGCGGCCGCGGCCCAGCGCGTCGTGCGAGTCCAGGCGGTAGAAGCCGAGCGACTGGGCCTTGTCCTGGGCGGCCTGCAGGCCCATGCCGGCGAACGAGGGCAGGTCGGCCGGTCCGGCCGGTCCGGCCGTGGCGGGGGTGCCCGCGGGGGCCCGGCCGTCGCCGGTCGTGCCGGCGCCGGCGGGATCGCAGGCCGTTGCGGCGGTGGCGAGGGCGGCGAGCGCTAGAGCGGCGGCGGCGCGGGCGATCTGCATGGGCGGGGCTCCCCTGTCGGTCCGTCGGCCCCTCATGGCCGGCGCAAGCGCTACCGTACCGGGGCACAACGGATCAATGCTCCGTCATCCACCTATGGGTGACGCCTGATCAGGAACACTCTCCCGGCACGCGGGGCGGCGGGCCTGCCCAGCACGCCGGGCGGCATCGACGGTGCGGCAACTCCGCTGAGGCCGAGCGCGGGACGTACCCCTTCACGGTGGGGGAGAGAGTGCCGACGCGGTGCTGCGTCCGCGACGGGCGCCGGGGGCCGCGAAGGTCACGCCACCCGCGGCCCCCGGCCCCCGGGTCGTCCCGGCCGGTCCAGGGCTACAAGACGAGACCGGCGAGCTTGCGCAGCGACCCGTTGAGGGCCGCGGTGGCGGTGTCCTTGAGCTTGCCCGCCATGAGGGCGACGGCCGCGCCGTTGAAGGAGCCCTCGATGCGGACGTCGGTCCGGTCGCCGTCCGGCGTCAGGCTGTGGCGGGTGAGCAGGTCCACGGCCATCGGGCCCTTGCCGGCGATCTCGAACCCGCGGCCGGGGTCCACCGACGTGACCTCCCAGTTCACCACGACGGGGAAGCCCATCAGCTTCATGTCCTCCCGGTACGTCGCGCCCGCCTCCAGCGGCTCGGGACCGCCGTCGGGGAAGCCGGTGTGCGTGGTGCTCCACTGCGTGTGCGGGTTGGAGTCGGTGAGGGTGTGCCAGACCTTCTCGGCCGGAGCCGGGATGCGGGCCTGCGCGGAGACCTCGGCCATACGACCACACTCCCTTGCGTCGGCGGGTGAGCGGAACGTAACCGCCGCGACCGGAGGTTTCCATACTGATGAGCCGTCAGAAATGGTGGGGACGGGTACGCGGTGCCGGACGCGGAGGTGCCGCCCCGGCCCGTCGTGGGGGCGGGGCGGCACCGGGATCCCGTCGCCCGGGTCAGGGACGGACGACGAGCTGGAAGGACTGCGCGGCCGAGCCGTCGCAGGTGCGCTGGACCAGCTGGGTGCCGCTCGGGTCGCCGGTGGGGGCGGTGAGGCACTTGCCGCTGTGGCGGGCGGTGAAGTGGTAGCGGCCGCCGGACTCGGCGACGGGCTTCCACTGCTGGTTGCCGCCGCCGCCGTACGTCCAGAGCTGGAGTGCGGCGTTGTCGGCGGTGGATACGTCGGTGACGTCCACGGCCTTCGTGGTGTCGTTGCGGGCGGCCAGGCGCCGGTAGCCGCTGTCGGTGGACAGCACGCGGAAGTCCTGCGCGGTGGTGGAGTTGCAGGTGTACTGCTGGATCGCGGTGCCGTTGGCCGTGCCGGCGGCGCGGGCGTCCACGCAGCGGCCGCTGCCGGCGTTGACCAGGGAGTACCAGGAGGTCTCGGATATCGGGTCGGTCGGGTCGGGGTCACCCGTGGAGCCGGTGCCGAGCCACTTGAGTCCGTCGAGGAGGAAGGTGTTCTGGGTGGCGCTGGCGAAGGTCGACGACAGGCCGGTGTTCGTGTCGTAGTTCATGGCGTTGTGGCCGAAGTTGGCGTACAGCATGCGGTACTTGGTGTTGGTCCACAGGATCGGGTAGTAGCCGCTGTACCACGACTGCCCGGGGTCGGTGCCCAGCGGGAAGCTGACCGGGTCGACGGACGCCAGGATGTCGATGTCCGGGTTGGTGCGCAGGTCGTTGCTCCAGCCGTACCACTCGCTCACCGACGAAGTGAACGTCGCCGGCAGGCGCGAGGTGGAGGGGTGGGTGCGGTCCTCGACGCGCAGGGTGGCGGTCGTGGGGCCCCAGGTGTTGGAGCGGAAGTTCCCGCTGCCGAGGAACTGGTTGTAGTACCAGGGCCAGCTCTGCGCGTTGTCCGTCCAGGCCGAGACGTGGAAGCCCATCCAGCCGCCGCCACCGCGCATGTACGCCTCGAAGCCGGCGCGCTGGGCGGCGCTTGTCGGGGCGTCGTCCAGGAACAGGACGACCTGGTACTGCCCGAGCGCGCTCGCGTCGGTCAGCAGGTTCCAGTTGGTCGTCGAGGTGTACGTGAAGCCGTTGGCGGCCCCGGCCTGCGGGAACCACTGGTTGGCTTCCTTGACGAAGTCGATGTGGGCGGCGTCCCAGGTGCCGTTGTAGAACGCCAGCACCTTGAAGGGGGTGGCGGCGGGGGCGGCCGTGGCGGGAGCGGCGACGGCTCCGACGAGGACGGCGAGCAGCAGTAACAGGCGGGCGGCGACGCGCCTGGCGGCGGTCGTGGCACGGGTCATGGGGGGAGGTCCTTCCCGGTCGGCGGGCGCGTGTGGGGGGCGCCGGTGGGGGAGCGGAGAGGGGGAGAGGTGGGGGGAGGCGGTGGGGAGGCCTTCTTCAACTCGTGATTTAAGGAGTGAAGGAAGGGCGCAGTCAAGACTTTGGTACAGACCAGTAATGTCCGCGCAGGTGGCCTCCGTTGATCGGCGGTTCCGGACGAGGGGTCCGGGGGTGCGGATCGGGCACGGCGGTCCGGTGGAGGGGGCGCGTTCAAGTGTTGTCCGGCCCGGGTCCGGCGGAACTGCCGGCCGTGGGGTTCCGTACCGGTCGCCAACTGCGCGGATGCCCCTGCTCGCTGATGAGTTCAGGCCCTGCCACGCATCCGGCGGCCTTCGGAATCCGTAGCGCGACCTCTTGACGTGTCCGCTGCAGAAGCCTAACTTCACGCCGTGAAGAAAGGTCGTTCCGGCCTTTGAGCCGCTGTCGCACGGCCGGGCGCGTGCGCCCGGCGACCCCCACCCCCCACCTCCACCATGCCCGGTCACGCCGCCGCACGCTTCGGCATGCCCGCTCCCACCCCCCCCACGGCGCCGCGCCCCGCGCGGCAACAGGAGTCATCCATGAGAACCCTCGGAGCGCCGCCCCGCGGCGCCACCGGACGCGGCCGGGTCCGGCGCAGCGTCGTACCGCTCGCGCTCGGCGCGCTCCTGGCCTCGGGGCTGTCCGCCGTCGTGCTGACCGCCCCGCAGGCCCAGGCCGCGAGCCTCCCCACCGGCTGGGTGACCGTCGCCGCCAAGCACAGCGGCAAGTGCGTCGACGCCGCCGCCGCGGGCACCGCCGACGGCACCGCGGTCCAGCAGTACGCGTGCAACGGCACCACCGCGCAGCAGTGGCAGTTCCAGCCGACCAGCGACGGCTACGTCCGCGTCAACAACCGCAACGACGCGAGCAAGGCCTGGGACGTCACCGACGTCTCCGTGGCGGACGCCGCACCGGTCCAGCTCTGGTCGTACTCGAACGGCGCCAACCAGCAGTGGCTGCCGGTCGAGGAGGCCGGCGGGAGCTACCACTTCGTGAACCGCAACAGCGGCAAGTGCCTCGACGTGCCCGCCGCGTCGGCCGCCGACGGCGCCCGCATCCAGCAGTACACCTGCAACGGCACGAGCGCGCAGTCCTTCAGCCTGGGCTCCACCGACTCCCCGCAGAACCCGCCGGGCACCCCCGACTTCGGCCCGAACGTCTCGGTCTTCGACCCGTCGATGTCCTCGGCCGCGATCCAGGGCCGGCTCAACCAGGTCTTCGGGCAGCAGGAGTCCAATCAGTTCGGTGCCCAGCGCTACGCCCTGCTCTTCAAGCCCGGCAGCTACGGCGTCGACGCCAACGTCGGCTTCTACACGCAGGTCGCGGGCCTGGGCCTGTCGCCGGACGACGTGACGATCAACGGCGCGGTGCACGCCGAGGCCGACTGGTTCCAGGGCAACGCCACCCAGAACTTCTGGCGCTCGGCGGAGAACCTCTCCGTCAACCCCTCCGGCGGCACCGACCGCTGGGCGGTCTCGCAGGCGGCCCCGTACCGCCGGATGCACGTCCGCGGCAACCTGCAGCTGGACGACGGCGGCTGGTCCAGCGGCGGCCTGATCGCCGACTCCAAGATCGACGGCCAGGTGCGCTCCGGCTCGCAGCAGCAGTGGCTGTCGCGGAACAGCCAGTGGGGCAGCTGGACGGGCTCGAACTGGAACATGGTCTTCGTCGGTGACGTCAACGCGCCCTCGAACAGCTTCCCGAACCCGCCCTACACCACCGTCGCGCAGTCGCCGGTGACCCGTGAGAAGCCGTTCCTGTACGTGGACTCGGCCGGCGCCTACAAGGTCTTCGTACCGTCGCTGCGCACCAACACCCAGGGCACGACCTGGGCGGGCGGCAACCCGGCGGGCAGCTCCCTGCCGATCGACCAGTTCTTCATCGTCAAGCCCGGAGCGACCGCCACCGACATCAACGGCGCGCTCGCCCAGGGGAAGAACCTGCTGTTCACGCCCGGCGTCTACCACCTCAACCAGACGCTGAACGTCAACCGCGCCGGCACCGTCGTGCTCGGTCTGGGTCTCGCGACCGTGATCCCGGACAACGGCATCACCGCGGTGAACGTCGCGGACGTCGACGGCGTGAAGATCGCCGGACTGCTCATCGACGCGGGCACCACCAACTCGCAGACACTGATGCAGGTCGGCCCCGCCGGATCGTCCGCGCGGCACACCGCGGACCCGACCTCGCTGCACGACGTCTTCTTCCGCATCGGCGGCGCGGGCGTCGGCAAGGCCTCCCAGAGCCTGGTGGTCAACAGCTCGGACGTCATCGGCGACCACATGTGGCTGTGGCGGGCCGACCACGGCAGCGGGGTGGGCTGGAACAGCAACACCGCCGCCAACGGCCTGATCGTCAACGGCACGAACGTGACGATGTACGGGCTGTTCGTGGAGCACTACCAGCAGCACCAGGTGATTTGGAACGGCAACGGCGGCCGTACGTACTTCTTCCAGAACGAGATGCCGTACGACCCGCCCAACCAGTCCGCCTGGATGAACGGCTCCACGCGCGGCTACGACGCCTACAAGGTCAGCCCGTCGGTGACCGGTCACGAGGCCTGGGGCCTGGGCAGCTACTGCTACTTCAACGTCAACCCGTCCGTCGTCGCCGACCGGGCCTTCGAGGTGCCCGCGGTGTCGGGGGTCCGCTTCCACAACATGGTGACGGTCTCGCTCGGCGGAACGGGCACGATCAGCCACGTCATCAACAACAGCGGAGGCCCGTCCAACTCCGCGAACAACGTGGCCAACCTCGTCTCCGGTCCCTGACCCCGGCCGGACGACACCAGGCGGGGCCGCCGCCGTCCGCACGGTGGGCGGCGGCGACCCCGCCACCAGGCATGCCCGCAGGCCCGCCGGCGGTCGTCGCGGCCCCCAACGAACCCGTGGCGCCGGGGTCTTGACGCGGGGCTGGTCTGGTCCATAGCGTCTGCGGCCATCAGCTGTTCATGTAGTGAGGCGATGTTCACCTACATGAACGGCTGTCTCGATCCCCCCAACCCCCGGTACCACCCCCCCCGCTCACCTCGGTACCACCCCCTCAACGGCTTGCCCCCCACGACGCGCACCCCGGGTGCGCACACGAAGGAGCCGTCCCGTGCTGAAATCCGCCGTCAGAGCCCTCACCGCGGCCCCCGCCGTCCTCGCCATGGCCGCCACCGCCGTCGTCGCCACCGGCGGCTCCGCGAGCGCCGCCGCCAATCCCGGCCCGGGCTTTCCCGCCCACTACGCCGCGCCCTACGTCGAGACCTGGAACTCGCCCTCGGCGATGACCAACGTGCGCAACGCGACGGGCCTGAAGTACTTCACGCTCGCCTTCGTCATCGACGGCGGCGGCTGCAACGCCATGTTCAACGGCGACACGCCCGTGACCGACGCCGGCTGGACCTCCGCGGTCAACTCCGTGCGGGCCGCCGGCGGCGACGTCATCGTCTCCTTCGGCGGCGCCTCCGGCACCGAGATCGGCCTGTCCTGTTCCAGCGTGTCCGCGCTCAAGGCCCAGTACAAGAAGGTCGTCGACGCCCTCAACCTCACCCGCGTCGACCTCGACGTCGAGGGCAGCGCGATCGCCGACACCGCGGCCAACGACCGCCGCAACAAGGCGCTCGCCCAGCTCCAGCAGGAGTACGCGGCGGCCGGGCGCAAGCTCGACGTCCAGTACACCCTGCCGGCCATGCCCAGCGGACTGGACGACAACGGGACGAAGCTGCTCTCCAACGCCAAGAGCAACGGGCTGAACGTCAACCTCGTCAACATCATGACGATGGACTACTACGACGGGACCCGCGACATGGGCAAGGCGGCCACCGACGCCGCCACCGCCCTGCGCAACCAGCTCGGCGCCATCTGGCCGGAGAAGTCCGACGCCCAGCTGTGGGCGATGGAGGGCAACACCCCGATGATCGGGGTCAACGACGACACCAGCGAGATCTTCACCACCGGCAACGCCACCACGCTCGCCGACTTCGCCAAGTCCAAGGGCATCCAGGAACTCGCCTTCTGGGCGCTCGGCCGCGACAAGGCGTGCGCCACCAACGGGCAGCTCTCCGACAGCTGCAGCGGCACCCCGCAGAGCGCCTGGCAGTTCTCCTCCGTCTTCAACACCGTGACCGGCGGCGGCACCACCCCGCCGCCCACCGGCTCCACCGGCCAGATCACCGGCCTCGGCGGCAAGTGCGTCGACGTCGCCGCCGCGAGCAGCGCCAACGGCACCGCCGTCCAGATGTACGACTGCAACGGCACCACCGCGCAGCAGTGGACGGTCGGCACCGACGGCACCGTGCGCGCCCTCGGCAAGTGCATGGACCTCACCGCCGCCGGCACCGCCAACGGCACCAAGGTCCAGCTGTACGACTGCAACGGCACCGGCGCCCAGGTCTGGCAGCCCGGCACCGGGGACACCCTGGTGAACCCCGCCTCCGGCAAGTGCCTGGACGTCACCGACAAGTCCACCGCCAACGGCGCCCGGCTGCAGATCTGGACCTGCGCCGGCGGCACCAACCAGCAGTTCCACCTCCCGGCCTGACAGGCCCCACCGCCGCCGCCCGGCGCACCGCGGAACCGCGGTGCGCCGGGCGGCCGCATGCCAGGATCGTTGCGTGACCGACGACCAGGCCCCCGTGACCGCCGACGCCCTCCGGGAGCGCATGCGCTCCGCGCCCGTCCTCGCCGGGCCCCTTCCCTCCTTCGACCCCGACGGCGCGGGTCCGGAACCGGGGCCGCTGTTCGCCCGCTGGCTCGCGTACGCGCTGGACGACGGCGTCCCGGAGCCGCACGTCATGACCCTCAGCACGGCGGACGCCGGCGGCCGGCCCTCCGCGCGGGTGCTCATGCTGCGCGGCGTCGACCTCGACCGCCCCGCCTTCGACTTCGCCTCGGACGCGGCCAGCCGCAAGGGCCGCGACCTGGCGGAGCGCCCCTGGGCAGCCCTCACCTGGTACTGGCCGCGGCACGGCCGGCAGATCCGGGTGACCGGACCGGTGGAGACCCTGGGCCGCGACGCCACCCGCCGCGACTTCCTCGGCCGCCGCGAGGCCTCCCGAGTGGCCGGCTTCACGGGCGTGATGAGTGCCCCCCTGGAGGACCGTGCGGCGTACGAGGAGGCGCGCCGCCGGGCCGCCGGGCACGTCGCCGCCCACCCCGACGACGTCCCCGAGGGCCACACCGTCTACCGCCTCGCCGCCGAGGAGGCCGAGTTCTGGCAGGCCGCCCCCGCCCAGGGCCACGTCCGCCTGCGCTACACCCGCGACCCCGCCGTCCCCGGCGGCTGGACGCGCACGCTGCTCTGGCCCTGACGCCTCACGGCAGGTGCCGCACGCCGGCGGGAGTGGCGGCGGCGCGCACGCGGGCGGCGTCCTGCCCGGGCGGGGCGCCGAAGAGGCGGCGGTACTCGCGGTTGAACTGGGTGGGGCTGGCGTAGCCGACGACATGGCCGACGCCGGCGACGTCGTCGGGGCGGGCCACGAGGAGCGAGCGGGCCTCCTGGAGGCGGATGCGTTTCTGGAACTGCAGCGGGCTCATGGTCGTCACGGCGCGGAAGTGCCGGTGGAAGGCGGAGGGGCTCATGCCGGCGAGGCGCGCGAGGTCGTCGATCCGCAGGGACTGCGCGTAGTTGTCGCGGATCCAGTGGATGGCCCGGCTGACGTGGGACAGACCGCTGTCGGCCAGGCCGATCTGGCGGACCATGGCGCCGTGCGGGCCGGTGAGCAGCCGCCACAGGATCTCGCGCTCGATCATCGGGGCGAGCACGGGGGCGTCCGCCGGGTGGTCGAGCAGCCGCAGCAGCCGCACCACGGCGTCGAGGAGGTCGGGTCCGGCCTCGCCGGTGGCGATCGCGGGCGGGTTGGACGCGGCCCTGGCCCGGCGGCCGGGCGGTGTCTCCAGCAGCAGCGGGGCGATGGCGGCCGCGCGCAGGACCAGCCCCATGCCCAGCGCGGGGTCCTGCGCGCTGACGTCCAGGTAGTGGCCGGTGACCGGCAGAACCGCGGTGACCAGCAGATACTGCCCCGCCCGGTAGTCGTGCACCTCCTCGCCGAGCAGCAGGCGCTTGCCGCCCCGGGCCATGACGACCAGCAGCGGTTCGGTCAGCGAGTAGTCCGGCGGGGCCGTCGCGACCCGCGACAGCAGCAGGCCGTCGATGGGGGTCCGCAAGGAGGGCCGGGCATGGGTCGCGACGAGGTCGCCGAGCTCGTCCAGCAGGACGCCGGGTGGGGTGCGCACACCTCACCGAACCATCCGCACCGGAAGCCGGCAAGCTCGATCAGGGCGAAGTCGGCAGGATCGGGCAAGAGCCCGCGCGGATCGGTCTACCCCGCCGGAGCGGCCTCCCGTTGCATGGAGGGGACAGAATCCGGCGCACGAAGGAGCACGTCCATGCCGCTCGACCACTACGTCACCCTCGGCCGGTCCGGCCTGCGGGTCAGCCCGTTCGCGCTCGGCGCGATGACCTTCGGCGAGGACCCCGGCGGTGCCGGGTGCAGCGTCGAGGAGTCCGAGAAGATCCTGGAGACCTACCTGGACCGCGGCGGGAACTTCGTCGACACCGCGAACTTCTACACCAACGGCCACTCGGAGCGGATCCTCGGCGACTGGTTCGCGGCCCACCCCGGGCGGCGCGAACACGTGGTGCTGGCGTCGAAGTTCTTCACCAACCTCTTCCCCGGCGACCCCAACGGGGGCGGCGCGGGCCGCGGTTCGATCGTCGCCCAGCTCGACGAGACCCTGCGCCGCCTGCGGACCGACTACCTGGACCTGTACTGGCTGCACAACTGGGACCGCCACACCCCCATCGAGGAGACGATGCGCACCCTCGACGACCTCGTGCGCGCGGGGAAGATCCGCTACATCGGATTCTCCAACACCCCCGCCTGGCTGACCGCGCAGGCGCAGACCACCGCGCTGCTCAAGGGCTGGACCCCGCTCATCGCGCTGCAGGTCGAGTACTCGCTGCTGGCCCGCACCGTGGAGGGGGAACTCGCCCCGCTCGCCCTCGACCAGGGCATGGCGCTCGTGCCGTGGAGCCCGCTGAAGAACGGCTTCCTGTCCGGAAAGTACCGGCGCGGCGGCGCGGTCGCCGACTCCGCCCGCACGGCGTTCGTCGGCGGTCCCGGCGAGGACGAGTTCCCCGTCATCGAGGAGGTCGCCGCCGTCGCCGACGAACTCGGCACCACCTCGGCCGCGGTGTCCCTGGCGTGGCTGCGCGCCCGCGAGGGCACCGTCGTGCCGATCGTCGGCGCGCGCCGCCTGGAACACCTCGAGGACAACCTCGCGGGCCTCGACACCGTCCTCGCGCCCGAGCACCTGCGGCGGCTGGACGAGGTGTCCGCCCCGGTCCTGGGCTACCCGGCGCCTCTGCACGGCGCGATGCGGGCGATGCTGCAGTTCGCGGGAACGACGGTCGACGGCCAGACCTCCGCGGTGTACCCGCCGCTGCTGCAGAGCGACGTCCGCTACTGAGGCGCCCGCGGCGCCCGGCCCCGGACCGGCTCCGGGGCCGCCGTCATCCCTGAGGAGGACACGTCGCACGGGCGCACCCCTCCGGCGCAGGACGGCGGAACGGTACCGCGTGGCGATGCCGCGGGGCGGTGCGGCCTGATGGGGTGGAGGGCGTGCACTGGAACGACTCGCGGCTCGGGGCCGAGCTGCGCACGGTGACCGCCGCGGGCCGGCGGCGCGCCACGAGGGACGGGGACCGGCAGGTGGACACCGCCCACCTTCTGCACTCCCTCCTCGAGGCCGACCCGATGGCGCGCGAGGCCGTCGACGCCGCGGCGGGTACGGCGGGTACGGCGGGCGCGGCCGGCGGCGGGCGGGTGGCGCGCGTCCTCGGCTACCTCGCGCAGCGCACCATCGGATACGGCATCGCCTGGCGGGACGCGGTGGAGGACGCCGGCGCGAGGACCGTGCTCACCGCCGTCGAAGCGCCCGGCTGGAGTCCGGCCGCAGCCGCGGCCCTGCGCGCGGCCGCCGGCCACGCCGCGGAACGGGGCGCGCCGCGGGCCGGCGGCACGGACCTGCTGGCCGCGCTCGTCGCCGACCAGGGCAGCCGGGCGGCGCAGGTGCTGAGGTCGGCGGGGGTCGAACCGCAGGTCCTGGCCGTGCGGCCACCCCTGCCGCGCGGCGCGAACGACAGCCGCTACCGGGATGACGGTCCTGTCGCGAGCTGACATCATGGCCCGATGCATGTGTCTCAGGGGAGGAACGCCGGGCTCTGGCTCGCGCTGGTTTCCGCGTTCGCGTTCGGCGGTTCGGGGGTGGCGGCCAAGCCGCTGATCGAGGCGGGGCTCGACCCGCTGCATGTGGTGTGGCTGCGCGTGACCGGCGCCACGCTCATCATGCTCCCCGTGGTGCTGCGGCACCGGGCGCTCCTGCTGCGCCGCCCCGGCCTGCTGCTCGGCTTCGGGCTGCTCGGTGTCGCCGGTGTCCAGACGCTCTACTTCGCGGCCATATCCCGCATCCCGGTCGGTGTCGCGATCCTCGTGGAGTTCCTCGGCCCGGCGCTGCTGCTCGGCTGGGTGCGCTTCGTCCAGCGCAGGGCGGTCAGCAAGGCCGCCGCGATCGGTGTCGTGCTCGCCGTCGGCGGCATGGCCGCGGTGGTCGAGGTGTGGTCCGGGCTCGCCTTCGACCCGCTGGGCCTGGCCCTCGCCTTCGGCGCCGCCTGCTGCCAGGTCAGCTACTTCGTGCTGGCCGACCACGGCAGCGACGGCGACGACGCCCCGGACCCGGTCGCCGTCATCGCGTACGGCCTGGCCATCGGCGCCGTCGTGCTGACCGCGGTCTCCCGCCCCTGGTCGATGGACTGGTCGGTGCTCACGCGGCAGGCGGCGCTCGGCGAGACGGACGTGCCCGCGGTCCTGCTCGTCGGCTGGGTCGTGCTGGTGGCCACCGTGCTCGCGTACCTGACCGGCGTGGTCGCCGTACGCCGGCTGTCACCGCAGGTGGCCGGGGTCGTCGCGTGCCTGGAAGCGGTGGTCGGCACCGTCTTCGCATGGGTGCTGCTCGGCGAACACCTCGGCACGCCGCAGATCATCGGCGGCACGCTCGTACTGGCGGGCGCGTTCGTCGCCCAGACCGCCAAGAAGCAGGGCCCGACGACGGTCGTGGCCTCGGGCAGCCCAGTCGACACCGGCACCGCCGCGCCTGCCAGACCGGTGTCCGGCGTGGGGCAGTAGCGCCGGCAGTTCGGCTGTCCCGCCGTCTCGCGCCCTGCGGGCGCACAGCGCCGGCTGCGGACGGGGGGCGGCGGTCCGGGGCGCTCGGCGGTGTGCGGGTGGGCGGGTGGCCTGGGTACCCGGAGCGGGCCGCGTCTTCGGTGCCTGGGTCTCGTTGCCGTCCTCGGATGCAGACGGCCGCTTCCACGCCTCCTGCCGGTGCCGGGCGCGCCCGCCGTGACGCGCCTCCGCGGCTGCTTCGGGGTGCTGCCGGTGGCTTGAGGGAGAACGGGCCCGCTTTCAGCGGCATGGACGTCGAAACAGAGCCCGATGCCGGGGAATCACCCGCAGACGCCGCTCACGGCGGGCCCGCCACACACCAAGAGTGGGCGTGGTCACCGGCCATCTGCACGCGCGGGCGGCGACGGGACCGGTACCGGACGAACAACCCGCCCCGCTCCGGCGTCTGCACCCAGGCCACCCACCCACCCGCGCACGGCCGACCAACCCCGGCCCCCCCCAACCCTCCCGTCCGCAGCCCGCCGCTGTCCGCACGAAGGGCGCGAGGCGAACCCGCGCCCGCCCACCGGCGTCACCACGCCCGACCGGCGACTGTCTCGCGTCCCCCTACAACCCTTTCCTCTCACGGCGTGTCAAAGACGGTGCCGGAGAAGGAAACGGGCTCTTTCCGGACACCCCCGCACCGCCCGGTCGTTCTTGAGTGAAGGAGCCGCTCATGCGCAAGAACCGCTCGGCTGCGGTCACCGCGGCGTCATTTCTCCTCATCACGGGCGCGGCCATCGCCACCGCGTCCCCTTCCGCCGCCGGGACCCCCGGCGGCACCCACGCGAGCGATCGCAACCGGGACTTCAACGGCGACGGGTACGAGGACGTGCTGACCGGCGCGCCCGGCGCCACGGTCGGCGGCCGTTCCGGCGCCGGTGCCGTCACCGTGCAGTACGGCGGCCCCAAGGGGGTCACCACCAGCGCCGGTGTCTTCAGCCAGAACACCTCCGGCGTGCCCGGCGCCGCAGAGACCGGCGACGCCTTCGGCCAGGCCGTGGCCAGCGGGGACCTCGACGGGGACGGGTACGACGACGCCGTCGTCGGCATCCCCGGCGAGGACCTGGGCGGCGTCGGCGCCGACGCGGGGGGCGTCGTGGTCCTGTGGGGCTCGGCGAAGGGGCTGTCCGGCGCCGCGAGCGACTGGCTGCAGTCCGTCAGCGCCATGAAGGGCGACCGGTTCGGCAGCGCCCTGGCCGCCGGGCACTTCACCACCTACGTCCCGGGTGACCTGCTCGCCGTGATCGACAAGGTGGGGCTGTCGATCTTCCAGTACGAGTCCGTGCCGCAGGGTGCCGCCCGCAAGGGCGGGGACGCGGGGACCTTCACGCCCTTCAAGGACCGGCGGCGCACGCCGCTCGCCCGGCAGTCGGAGGGGCCCGGCATCGCGCCCACCTCGCTGACGACCGGCGACTACGACGACAACGGCCTGGCCGACGTCGTCGTCTCCGGTGTCAGCCTGGGGAACGAGCCGGGCCACGGCTGGTCGTACGTCATCCTGAGCGACGACGTCGATCCGCTGCCCATCACCGCCCTGCGCGGCGGCCCCGTCGTCGCCTCCGGCGACGTCAACGGCGACGGCTTCGACGACCTGGTCACCGGGGAACCGCACAGCCCCGACGACGGCGGCGAGTTCGTGAACGGTGGCCAGGTGGGCGTCTACCACGGCAGCCGGGACGGGCTGGTGGGCCAGGAGGGACCGGGCACCCCGCCGTACTGGTGGACGCAGGACAACCCCGGTGTGCCGGGCGTCGCCGAGCGCGGTGACGGCTTCGGCGCCGACCTCTCCGTCGGCGACGTCAACCGCGACGGTTACGCCGACGTGGCGATCGGCTCCCCCGGAGAGGACATCGGCAGCGTCGCCGACGCGGGGGCCGTGTGGGTGCTGCGCGGTTCGGCGCGGGGTCTGACCGCCGCCGGTGTCCTGGACGTCAACCAGAACACCGCGGGCGTCCCGGGCACCGCCGAGAAGGCCGACAAGTTCGGCGGCCAGGTCTCCTTCACCGACCCCAACCGCGACGGCTACTACGGTCTGCTCGTCGGGGCCCCCGGTGAGAACACCGACGACGGCGTGGTGTGGGTGTTCTCGGCCGGGGCCGGCGGCCTCAAGCTGCCGGGGAGCTGGACGTACGGCGGCGGCTCGGTCGGCGCGCCCTACCAGAACGCCCGGTACGGCGCGGCGATGGACGACTAGGCCGCGGCCTAGCCGCGCTGCCCGAGGCGGCGCAACTGCCGGGTCCGGGCGGCCTCGTCGCCCGGACCACCGCGCTCCGCCAGCAGTTCGGTCACCCGCCGCTGCGTCTCGAGCGGCCGGTTCCCGCCGAACTTGAACTTGGCGCGGACGTCGGCGACCTCCAGCCGCAGCCCGCGGATGCCGGGCAGCATCCGGCCGAACGGCGCCTCGCCGGGGACGACGGGGGCGTGGTCGCCGCGCGGCTGGAAGTGGGCGAGCTGCCGGTGCAGGAGGTCCGCCTTCTCCTGCGGGTCGTCCACGAGGTGGGCCACGCAGAGCAGTTGCACGGCGGCGTAGTAGCTGGTGGGCGTGCCGTGCTCGGGCGGGGTGCCCTCGGGGGCGTGCCAGGCGCCGGGGATGAAGGCGTGGTCGCCGACGACGCTGAGCGTCACCCGGGGGTGGGCCTCGATCGCGTTCCAGAGCGGGTTGGGCCGGGCGAGGTGGGTGACCGCCTCACGCCGTGCGGCGTCGTAGGCGAAGTGCACCGGCTGGACGAACGGGGGTTCGCCGCCGAGTCCGTTGACGGCGAGCTGGCCGAAGTCGTGCTCGGCCAGCCAGTCCTGCCACTCGGCCTCGTCGACGGCGGCGTCCCAGGGGTGGACGAGCATGCGCGGGGCTCCCTTCAGCGCGTGGTGAGGTAGTCCGGGGCGGCGATCGACGGGTCGAGGTCGTCCGCGGGTTCGGGTGTTCCGTAGGCGCGGGTGACGGGCAGCACGCCCGTCCAGTGGGGGAGCGCCAGGTCCTCGGGGTCGTCGCCGGGGCCGCCGGTGCGCACCTTGGCCGAGACCTCGTGCAGGTCGAGGGCGATGACGGCGGTGGCGGCCAGTTCCTTGGCGTTGGCCGGGCGGGAGTCGGCGACCCGGCCGGGCACGATGTGGTCGACCAGGGCGTCCAGGGCGGCGGAGCGCTCGGCGGGGTCGGTGACCTGGCGGGCCACGCCGTGCACCACCACGGAGCGGTAGTTGATGGTGTGGTGGAAGGCGGAACGGGCCAGCACGAGCCCGTCCAGGTGCGTCACGGTCAGGCAGACCGGGAGCCCGGTGTCCTCGCCGGCGCCGCGCAACGGACGGGAGCCGGTGGAGCCGTGCACGTAGAGCCGCTCGCCGACGCGGGCGTAGAGGGTCGGCAGCACGACCGGCGCCCCGTCGCGGACGAAGCCGAGGTGGCAGAGGTAGTCCGCGTCGAGGATCGCGTGCACCAGCTCGCGGTCGTACGAGGCGCGCTCGCGGCTGCGGGTGGGGACGGTGCGGTCGGTGGGAGCGTACGCGTCGGCAGCGGAGGGCGTGGCGGACATGGCACGATCCTTTGCACTAGTGCATAATGCTGTTTGTGCTAGGAGAGTACACGTTCACCGGCCGGGGCGCAGCGGACATCGCGGCGAGCGTCGAACGGGCCATCGGCGAGGGCGCGCTCGCCCCCGGCGCCGCGCTGCCGCCGCTGCGGGAGCTCGCCGCCGGACTCGGCGTCAACCCCAACACCGTCGCCGCCGCCTACCGCCTGCTGCGCGACCGCGGCGTCATCGAGACCGCGGGCCGCCGCGGCAGCCGGGTGCGGCGGCGGCCGGCGACCACGGCGCGCGACGAGATCCGCCCGGAGGTGCCGCCCGGGGTGCGGGACCTGTCCACCGGCAATCCGGACACCGCGCTGCTGCCACCGCTCGCGGAGGCGCTGGCCGAGGCCGCGGCGCGCAACGCGCGGCAGCCCATGCTGTACGGGCACGCCCCGGTCGAGGAGGAGCTCGCCGCCCTGGCGCGGGCCGCCTTCGACGCCGACGGGGTGCCGGCCGGGCCGGTCGGGCTCACCTCCGGTTCGCTCGACGCCATGGAACGCGCGCTTACCGCCCACCTGCGGCCGGGGGACGCGGTGGCGGTGGAGGACCCGGGATGGGGCAGCGTCTTCGACCTCGTCCCGGCCCTCGGGCTGCGCGCCGTCCCGGTGGGCGTGGACGACGACGGGCCGCTCCCGCACGACGTCGACGCCGCCCTCCGGCAGGGCGCGCGGGCGCTGATCGTCACCGACCGCGGCCAGAACCCGACCGGCGCCACGCTCTCCGCGGCGCGCGCCGGCGAACTGCGCACGGTCCTGGGGGGCCACCCGCGGGTGCTCGTCATCGACGACGACCATGTGAACGGACTGACCGAGCTGCCCCTGCATCCGCTCGCCGGCAGCACCCCGCACTGGATGCTGGTCCGCTCCACCGCCAAGGCCTACGGCCCGGACCTGCGGCTGGCCGTGCTCACCGGCGACCCGGTCACCGTCGACCGGGTCCGCGGCCGCTACCGGCTGGGGCCCGGCTGGGTCAGCCATCTGCTGCAGCACACCGTCGCCCACCTCTGGCGCACCGGTGCGGTCGACGTCCCGGCCGTCTCCGCCGCCTACGCCGCGCGCCGCGACGCGCTGGTGCGGGCGCTGGCCGACCGGGGTGTCGCGGCGCACGGCCGCAGCGGCATGAACGTCTGGGTCCCGGTGCCGGACGAGACCGCGGCCGTCGCCCGGCTCCTGCAGTCGGGCTGGGCCGTGGCGCCCGGCGCGCGCTTCCGGCTGGACTCCCCGCCGGGCATCCGCGTCACCGTCTCGCCGGTCACGGTGGACGAGGTCCCGGCCCTGGCCGAGGCGGTCGCCGGCGCGGTCCGCCCGCTCCGCGCGGGGCGCTTCGGCTGACCGGGCGCGGACCGTGCGGTCAGCCCGCGGGGCGGCGCTGGGTCAGCGCCGCGCCGGCGAGCACCACAAGGGCGCCGACCGGTTCGTTCCACGTCAGGCGCTCGTTCAGCAGGGCGACGCCGGCCGCGGTCGCGATGACCGGGATCAGGTAGGTGACCATCGTGGCGATCGTCGGGCCCTTCTCCGCGACGATCCCGTACTGCAGCAGGAAGGCGATCCCGGTGCCCAGCGCGCCCAGCGCCACCACCGACAGCGTCGGCCACAGCGGGAACGAGGCGGGCACGGAGGTGAACAGCGGCGTCAGCACGGCCAGTTGGACGGTGCCGAGGAGCAGCTGCGCGGAGGACATCGACAGCGCCGAGTTGCCGCTGCCGCTCAGGGTGCGGCGCACGTAGATCCAGCCCACCGCGTAGCTCGCGGAGGCACCCAGCGCCATCGCGGTGCCCGCCGGGTCCGTCCCGGAGAAGCCCTGCCAGGCGCCGAGCACGGTCAGCACGCCGACGAAGCCGATGCCGACCCCCGCGACCCGCTGCCGGGTCGGCTTGTCGTCCGAGAGCGCCACCACCGACAGCACCATGCTCCACAGCGGGGTCGTGGCGTTGCATATCCCCGCGAGCGTCGACGGGATCGTCAGCTCCGCGTACGCGAAGAGTGTGAACGGCACTGTGTTCAGCAGCAGCGCGGCGACCGCCATGTGCCCCCAGGCGCGCGCGCCGCGCGGCAGCCGCTCCCGCTTCAGGGCGAAGGCGGCGGCCAGCACCGCGGTGCCGAACGCCATGCGGCCGAGCGCGACCTGCAGCGGGGCGTAGGCCTCGGTGCCCACCTTGATGAACAGGAAGCTGAAGCCCCAGATGAGCGCGAGCACCGCCCAGCTGACGCGCCAGTCGACGACGAGGCGGCGGCGCGCGGTGGCGGAGGGGGCGCCGGTGACGGCGGCCGGTGGGGCGCCGGCGGTGGAGGGGGCGGCCACGGCGTCCGGGCGGCGGGTGCTGGGTGCGCTCATGGCCATCACGATGACGGATCGAACCTCTTAGGACAAGTGAGAAAACCTGCCGCTGATCGCGTAGTGTTGCTTACATGTTGAACCTCGAGCGCCTGCGCATCCTGCACGCGATCTCCACCTACGGCTCGGTGAGCGCCGCGGCGGACGTCCTGCACGTGACGACCTCCGCCGTCTCCCAGCAGATGGGCAAGCTCGAACGCGAGACCGGACAGATCCTGCTCGCCAAGAACGGCCGAGGGGTCCGACTCACCGACGCCGGCCGGCTGCTGTCCGGGCACGCCGACCGCATCCTCTCCCTCGTCGAGCTCGCCCACTCCGACCTGGAGGCGCACCGCGGCGCCGCGGTCGGCGAACTGCGCATGGCGGCCTTCCCCACGTCGGTGCGCGGGCTGTTCCCGCAGGCGCTCGCCGCGACGCGGCGCGACCACCCCAAGCTGCGCGCGATGGTCCACGAGATGGAGCCCCAGGACGCGCTGGCCCGGCTCGTCCGCGGCGACATCGACCTCGCGGTCGTCCTCGACTGGTACAACAAGCCGCTGTCGCTGCCCGGGGGCCTGGCCAAGGAGCCGCTGCTCGACGACATCGCCGACGTCGTCGTCCCCGAGGGCCACCACCTGGCCGGCCGTGCCGAGGTCGACCTCGGCGAACTCGCCGACGACGACTGGATCGCCTGGCCGGACGGCGGCTTCTGCCACGAGTGGCTGCTGTTCACCCTGCGCGGCAAGGGCGTGGAACCGCGCATCGCCCACCACGCCGAGGAGCACCCCACGGTGCTGGCCCTCGTCGCCGCCGGCCTGGGCGTCGCCGTCGTCCCGCGCCTGGGCCGCGGCCCCCTCCCGGCCGGGGTCCGCGCCATCCGCGTACGGCACACCATGAAGCGCCACATCTACGCCGTCTGGCGCTCCGACGCCGACCGCCGCCCCGCCATCCGCGCCGCCGTCGACGCCCTGCGCCGGGCGGGGGAGGACGTGGCGGCCGCCGACGTCTGAGACCATCCCCGCATGGCTGACTGGGCGACGTACGTCCTCGTGCGCGAGGACGGCGGGCACGAGGTGTACGAGGCCCGCTTCGGCGCGATCGGTCTCGACCTCGACCTGCTCGCCGGTCCCGACGTCCTGGTGCAGGTCCTCCGGAAACGCCCCCGGGCCGAAGGCTGGCGCGACGAGGTGTGGTGCCAGGCGGCGGCGCTGATCGACCTGCGGCAGAGGGTGCTGCTGTTCTTCGCCTGGGAGGGGCCCGTCGTCGAACTGGGCCACCGCGCCGCCGTGTGGCAGGCGCTGCGACGCGCCTGGCCCGGCTGGCAGCTGCGCTGGACCTACGACGGTCCCGCCGAACTGCGTTCCCACCTCGGCCTGGATCCCGAGGCCGTACGGGAGACCGGCGGCTCGACCTGTCCGGACGGCGCCCTCGCGACCGGTGACGGGGAACTGGCCGAGCGCGATCCCATGATCCGGGTCGTCACGGTCGGCGCCGACCGCTGCCATCTGCTGTCCTCCGCCAACCACCACCCGGTGGCCGAAGGCCCGGCGCTGCTCGACCGGCTCGCGGGGGCGCCCGACCACGGGCGATGTGTCCTCGCCGCGGACTCCGGCCTCCATGTGGACCCGGCGCGGCGCCGGGTGGGCTGGTGGCTGCTCGGTGCCCAGGCCGGGGCGCCGCGGATGGCCTCGCGCTGGCGGGGGTGGACGGTGGAGTTCTGGGCGGACCACTGGGAGGAGCACGTCCGTGCCTCCGGCGGCCGTTTCACGCCCCCGCTCGTCGACCGTGACCAGGCACTCGCCGAACTCCGCGACGCCGCACGAGGACGGCGCTCCGCCCTCGGGGACGCGGTCGTGCGCGTGCCCTAGCCAGGGTCCGGCATCTTGCGGAAGTCCCAGGAGACCACGGCGTCCGGGGTCAGGCGGAGCCAGGCGTGGCGGCCGTCGTGGGGCATGGACTCCAGGCCGAAGTTCTTGGCGGCGAACAGCCGCTCGACGGCCTCCAGGCCCGGGTGGGGCTCGCCGGTGCGGGGCGCCTCGCCCACGAACTCCACGGTGCCGGAGAGTTCGACGCCGCGCAGGTCCCCGTACTCCGTGCCGTCGTCGACGACGACCGCGACGCGCGGGTCGCTCCGCAGGTCGGCCCAGCGGCGGCTGCGGACGATCGAGTACAGCCACAGGGACGTGCCGTCCCAGGCGAACCACAGGGCGCCCACGTGCGGGCGGCCGTCGGGCGAGACCGTGGCCACGCGGCAGGTGCGCTGCGCGCCGAGGAAGGCGTCGACCTCCTCGGCGGTCATCATGATCCGGCGTCCGCGGCGCTGTGCGACGGCCATGTGCGCCCCCACTTCCCAGTCTGACGTTCCGTCAGATATGGTCACTCGGGACGACGGTAGGGCACCCGCGCGCGAGGGGGCAAGCATGGCGGACGGCACTCGGCACCGGCGGCTCGACGCGCTCCTGACCCCCCGGTCCGCCGCCGTGCTCACCGTCGAGTGCCGGCGCGGGGTGGTCGGCCCGGGCGGCGCGCTGCCGGAACTCGCGGCCGCCGTACGCGCCTCCGGGGCGCTGGAGGCCACCGCGCGGCTGGTCGCCGCCGCCCACGCGGCGGGCGCCACCGTGGTGCACGCGGTCGCGGAACGCCGCGCCGACGGCCGCGGGTCCAGCCGCAACGCGCGGATCTTCCGCGCCGCCGAACGGCTCCCCGTACTGCAGGTCGCCGGCACGCCCGCCGTCGAGGTGGCCGAGGAGACAGCGGTCGGTGCCGGCGACCTCGTGGTGCGACGGCTGCACGGGCTGTCGCCGGTCGCCGGCACCGGCCTCGACGCCGTGCTGCGCAACCTCGGCGTGCGCACGGTCGTCGTCACCGGGGTGTCGGCCAATGTGGCCGTCCCCAACGCCGTCTTCGACGTGGTCAACCTCGGCTACGAGGCGGTCGTGCCCGCCGACGCCATCGCCGGGGTGCCGCAGTCGTACACCGCCGACATGCTCCGGCACACCCTCGCGTTGGTCGCCACGGTCACCACCGCCGACGAGGTGATCGGCAGCTGGGAACGGTCCGGGCCGGGTCCCGGGGGACTCAGGCCAGGGCCACTGAGTCCCCCTCCACCTTGATGTTCGCCGCCGCCAGCGGCTGGGTCGCCGGGCCGTTGGCCACGCTGCCGTCCTTGATGCTGAACTTGCTGCCGTGGCAGGGGCAGTTGATCGTGCCGCCCGCGATCTCGTTGACCGCGCAGCCCTGGTGGGTGCAGATCGCGGAGAAAGCCTTGAACGAGCCCGCCTCGGGCTGGCAGACGACGACCTTCTTGTCCGCGAAGATCTTGCCGCCGCCGACCGGGATCTCCGAGGTCTTGGCCAGCGCCGCCTCGGCCCCGCCGCCGGCGGGCGCCGACCCGCCGGCCCCCTGGTCGCCGCCCTGCGGGGGCGCCGCGGGGCTGTAGGCGCCCGCGGAGTCGTTGGAGTCGCCGCAGGCGGCCAGCGCGGCCGCGAGCCCCGCCGCACCCACTCCGGCGACCACGGCGCGGCGGGTCGGAGCCCCTGCGATGCCAGTCGTCTCGGCCATGCGTCACACATCCTGTTGCCTCGTCCGTTCCGGACCGCCTGCCGGGGCCCGGGAGCGTGGGTCACGCCCTGCCCTGTCGTACGGACGAGATGGGTGGGCCGTTCAACCATCCCCTGAAAATTCCACCCGGGGGCAGGGACCAGGGCCGGGACGGGGTGACGGCGGTCCGCGGCCGCCGGAGGCCGGTCATTAGGATGCGTCCATGGAGGAAGTGACAGGTATCCGCTACGTCACGCCGTTGCGTGAGGGCGGATCGGTGCCCGGTGTCGTCGAGGCCGACGACCTGGGGACGTATGTGGTGAAGTTCGTGGGTGCCGCACAGGGCCGCAAGGCGCTGGTGGCCGAGGTGATCGCGGGGGAGCTGGCCCGGCGGCTGGGGCTGCGGGTGCCGCTGCTGGTGCGGTTCCAGTTCGACCCGGTGATCGGGCTGGGCGAGCCGGACCAGGAGATCCAGGACCTGCTGAAGGCCAGCGGCGGCCTCAACCTCGGCATGGACTTCCTCCCGGGCGCGCTCGGCTTCGACCCGCTCGTCTTCGAGGTGGGATCCGCCGAGGCGGGGCGGATCGTGTGGTTCGACGCGCTCGTCGGCAACGTCGACCGCTCGTGGCGCAACCCGAACATGCTGGTCTGGCACCAGGATCTCTGGCTGATCGACCACGGCGCCTCGCTGATCTTCCACCACAACTGGAAGGGCGCCGACCAGGCCGCCGACAAGCCGTACGACGCCGCCGACCACGCGCTCGCCCGGTTCGCCCCCGACGTGGAGTCCGCCGCCCGCGACCTCGCCCCGCGCGTGGACGAGGCGCTGCTGCGCGAGGTCACCGCCCAGATCCCCGACGAGTGGCTCGTGGACGAGCCCGGCTTCGCGGGCCCCGACGAGGTGCGGCGCGCCTACGAGCGGGTGCTGCTGGCGCGCGCCGGCACCGTGGGCGAGCGGATCGTCCTCGCCCCGAAGCAGCAGGAGAAGCAGGCGCCGCCGGAGTGGCTGCGCACCTGGGTCGAGGGGAAGGCCGCCAAGTGAGCACGGCGAGCGGGCGCGATGTGTTCGAGTACGCGCTGGTGCGTGTGATGCCGCGGATCGAGCGCGGCGAGCTGATCAACGCGGGCGTGCTGGTCTACTGCCGGGCCAAGTCCTTCGTGGGCGCCCGCGTCCACCTGGACGAGACGCGGCTGCGCTGCCTCGACCCCGACGTGGACGTCGCGGGGGTGCGGGCCGCGCTGCGCGGCTACGAGGGCATCTGCGCGGGCGGCGATCGGGCCGGGCAGGCGGCGGAGGACGATCCGGGGCGGCGCTTCCGGTGGCTGACGGCGCCGCGCAGCACCATCGTGCAGCCGGGCCCCATCCACACCGGGCTGACCGAGGACCCGGAGGCCGAGGTGGACCGTCTGCTGGATCTTCTGGTGCGCTGAGCCACATCGGCGCGGTGGGCGTTGACACAGGGTCACTGCGCTCCTACGGTTTCGGCTACGGGACGTACTAAGCGGTCGCTCACCTGCGCGACCGCTCCCCACAGGGCTGAGGAGAGCAGATGTCGACCACCGAGCAGCGCGTAGCGATCGTGACAGGGGCGGCGCGCGGCATCGGCGCCGCCACCGCCGTGCGCCTGGCCGCGGAGGGCCGCGCCGTGGCCGTGCTGGACCTCGACGAGACCGCGTGCAAGGACACCGTCGAGCAGATCACCAAGGCGGGCGGCCGGGCCGTCGCCGTCGGTGCGGACGTCTCCGACGAGGAGCAGGTCGCGGCCGCGGTCGCGCGCGTCGCCGAGGAGCTCGGGGCGCCGACGATCCTCGTCAACAACGCCGGCGTGCTCCGCGACAACCTGCTGTTCAAGATGAGCGCGGCCGACTGGGACACGGTCATGAACGTGCACCTGCGCGGCGCCTTCCTGATGACCCGCGCCGTCCAGAAGCACATGGTGGACGCGAAGTTCGGCCGCGTGGTCAACCTGTCCTCCTCCTCAGCCCTCGGCAACCGCGGCCAGGCCAACTACTCCGCCGCCAAGGCCGGCCTGCAGGGCTTCACCAAGACCCTGGCGCACGAGCTCGGCAAGTTCGGCGTCACCGCCAACGCCGTCGCGCCCGGCTTCATCGCCACCGACATGACCGCCGCCACCGCCGCCCGCATCGGCATGGGATTCGAGGAGTTCCAGGCCGCGGCCGCCACCCAGATCCCGGTGCAGCGCGTCGGCAACCCGGACGACGTCGCCAACGCCATCGCCTTCTTCACCGGCGACGCCGCGGGCTTTGTCTCCGGACAGGTGCTGTACGTGGCCGGCGGCCCGCTCGACTGACCCGCGACAGGAGACCCGCATCATGAGCACCCAGCCCGAGAACGGCCGCGTCGCGATCGTCACCGGAGCCAGCCGCGGCATCGGCTACGGCATCGCCGAGGCCCTGGTCGCCCGCGGCGACCGGGTCGTCATCACCGGCCGCAACGAGGAGGCGCTGAAGGAGGCCGTCGAGCGCCTCGGCGCCGACCGGGCCCTCGGCGTGGCCGGCAAGGCCCACGACGAGGCGCACCAGGCCGAGGTCGTCGAGCGCACGATGGAGGCCTTCGGCCGCGTCGACTACCTCGCCAACAACGCCGGCACCAACCCGGTCTTCGGCCCGCTCGCCGAACTCGACCTCGGCGTCGCCCGCAAGGTCTTCGAGACCAACGTCGTCTCCGCGCTCGGCTTCGCCCAGCAGACCTACAAGGCGTGGATGAAGGAGAACGGCGGCGCGATCGTCAACATCGCCTCCATCGCGGGCATCAGCGCCTCCCCGTTCATCGGCGCGTACGGCATGAGCAAGGCCGCGATGGTCAACCTCACGCTGCAGCTCGCCTCCGAGATGGCGCCCGGCGTCCGCGCCAACGCCATCGCGCCCGCGGTCGTCAAGACCAGGTTCGCCTCCGCCCTGTACGAGGGCCGCGAGGAGCAGGCCGCGTCCGCGTACCCGCTGGGCCGGCTCGGCGTGCCCGAGGACATCGGCGGTGCCGCCGCCTTCCTGCTCTCGGACGCGGCCGCCTGGATCACCGGCCAGACCCTGGTCGTGGACGGCGGCATCTTCCTCAACGCCGGTGTCGGCGCCTGAGGTTCGGCTTCGTCCGCACCCCGACGCTCACCGTCCCCGGTGTCTGCCGTCGCTTCGGCGGCAGACACCGGGGGCGCGCGGCGCCGTCCGGCTCGGCGGACCCCCGGCCGGGCGGATTGTCAGTGCGGAACGGTACGTTCGTCCCCAGTAACGGATCGCGTACCGGAGGTTCCCGTCGTGCCCATCACGCTGCCCGAGTCCTGGCAGGCCGTCCTCGGTGAGGAGCTGGAGAAGCCCTACTTCACCCAGCTGACCGAGTTCGTGGAGGAGGAGCGCGGGAAGCACAAGGTCTTCCCGCCGCGCGAGCAGGTCTTCGCGGCTCTGGAGGCCACTCCCTACGACAAGGTGAAGGTGCTGGTCCTCGGCCAGGACCCGTACCACGGCGAGGGCCAGGGGCACGGCCTCTGCTTCTCCGTGCAGCCCGGTGTCAGGACGCCGCCCTCGCTGCGGAACATCTTCAAGGAGATGAAGGAGGAGTACGGCTACCCGGTGCCCGACAACGGCTATCTGATGCCGTGGGCCGAGCAGGGCGTACTGCTGCTCAACGCGGTGCTGACGGTGCGCGAGGCGGAGGCCAACTCCCACAAGGGCAAGGGCTGGGAGAAGTTCACCGACGCGGTCATCAAGGCCGTCGCGTCCCGGCCCGACCCGGCGGTCTTCGTGCTGTGGGGCAACTACGCCAAGAAGAAGCTGCCGCTGATCGACACCGAGCGGCACGCGGTCGTCCAGGGCGCCCACCCGTCGCCGCTGTCGGCCAAGCTCTTCCTGGGCAGCCGCCCCTTCACCCAGATCGACGAGGCGCTCAAGGCACAGGGCCACGACCCGGTGGACTGGCGCATCCCGGACCTGGGCAAGTGAGGCCCGGTCCGGGCCGGGCGGCGCACGGGGGTCGTCGCCCGGCCCGGACCGAGGGGGGCGCTCAGGACGTCAGTCGCCCGTGACCCCGTCGATGCGCTCGCGGATCAGGTCGGCATGGCCGTTGTGGCGGGCGTACTCCTCGATCATGTGGACGTAGATCCAGCGCAGGGAGACCTCGTCCTTGCCGCGCCGCAGCCCGGCGTCGTCGAGCGACCGGCCGCGGGTCACCTCGCGGGCGTGCGCGATCTCTGCGCGCCAGGTGGCGAACGCCTCGGCGGTGTCGGCCTCGTCGAGGTCGTGGAACTCGCCGTCGGGGTCCGCGTCGGTGCGGTAGAGCGGGGGCACGTCTTCCCCGGCGAGGGCGTCGCGGAACCAGCCGCGTTCGACGCACGCCATGTGCCGGACCAGGCCCAGCAGGGTGAGGTCGGACGGGGGCGCGGCGGCCGTGCGCAGTTGTTCGTCGTCCAGGCCGGCGCACTTCATCGCGAGGGTGTCGCGATGGAAGTCCAGCCAGCTCTCCAGCATGGTGCGCTCGTCGGCGATGTAGGGCGGGTCGGTGCGCTCCGGTGACGTCGTCATGGCCGCCATGATGGCGGGGGCCACCGACACCGTCCACGGGTCAACCGCCGGAGCCGGCGCCGAGCATCCCCCGCAGCAGGTCGGCCGCCCCTGCCCGCAACTCGGCCTCCGGCGGCGGTGACGCGGACCCCGCACCGGCGACGGAGTGGAACAGGACGCCGTCGCACCAGGCGATGAGGGACCGGGCGTGACGTTCCGGCTCGGCGGAGCCCACGGCGCGCAGCATGGTTTCCAGCTGTTCGCGGAAGACACGGCCGGCGGTGTCGTAGACCACGCGCAACTCGGGGCGCCGGGTGGCCTCCAGGGCGAGCTCCAGCCGAGCGCGGGTGAGGTCGCGGGCCTCGGTGACCGAGCGGTGCAGGAAGAACGCGAGCAGCGCCGCCAGGCCTTCGGGTCCCGGTGCGGGTGCGGGGGTCCCGGAGTCGTAGGCGGTCTGCGACTCGCGGAGGGCCAGCCTGTGGACCGCCGCCTCCAGCAGGGCCGCCCGGGTCCGGGCGTGGTTGGACGTCGAGCCCTGCGGCAGACCGGCCGCCTCGTCGACCGCACGGTGGGTCAGCCCCCGCATCCCGCGCTCGGCGAGCAGCGCGAGTGCGGTGTCGGCGATCAGCTCGGCCCGGGACGTCTGCGCGGTGCTCATGACGGCAACCTACCGGCCCCGGCATCCCGCCCCGTCCCGACCGCGAGGGCTGAGCGGTGTGGGCCGCCGACCGGTCCCGGCGTGGCCGGGTGCACTCGGCCCCGGGCGCCGGCCGGACGGCTCGGCCGATGATCGGTCCGCCCTCCGGGGTGACGACGTTCCCGGCCCTCGATGACCGGTGACCGCCGTCGGCCCTCGCCTCTGCATGGATTCGCGTGATGCCGCTTCCGGGCAGCCCGGCTGGGCGCCACGCGGTACCCGTGACGCGTGGCGCGTCCTGCGCGGCGGAGGGACCCGGGTGGGCTGCCTGCGGGGTCTGGCGGCTCCGGGTGGAGGTCTCGGGCGGGCGCCCGCAGCGTGGCCGGGGAGTCCGCTCCGCGCGTCTGTCGGCGGTGGCGCGTCGTGGCCGGGCCCACCGCCGTCGGCAGGGGCGATCCGCGCGCCCCGCCTGCGCCGTCGCGGTCGTCGGACCTGCCGTCCCCTTCGTGCAGCCGGTCCGGTGCGGGGCACGGCGTCCTGCCCCTCCCGCCCACTACAGGTGTAGTACGGTAACAACTACACCTGTAGTGCCCGGGAGGGAGCGGACACCATGAGCCGTACATCGCAGCAGCCGCACGCCGTCGTCGTCGGGGCCGGGATCGGGGGCCTGGCCGCCGCCGTGGCGTTGCGCCGGCGCGGCTGGCGGGTGACCGTCCTGGAGCGGGCGACGGCGCTCGAGCCGGTCGGCGCCGGGATCGGCATCGCGCCCAACGCCCTGCGCGCGCTGGACGTGCTCGGGGTGGGGGACGCGGTGCGTGCGATGGCCGCCTTCCAGGGCGAGGGCGGGCTGCGGCGGCCCGACGGGCGCTGGCTGTCGCGGACCAGCGGTGAGGCCGCGGCCGAACGCTTCGGTGGGCCCGTGGTCGTCGCGCACCGGGCGGAACTGGTCGCCGTGCTCGCGGGTCTGCTGCCCGACGGCGCGCTGCGCACCGGAACCCGGGTCGTGTCGGCGTCCCCCGAAGGGAGGGTCACCACCGAGGACGGGACGATCGACGCCGATCTGGTGGTCGCCGCCGACGGGATCAACTCCGCCGTGCGCGGCGCGCTCTTCCCGGAGCACCCGGGGCCGGGCTACAGCGGGTTCACCAGCTGGCGCACGGTCGTGCCGGCACCCGCCGCGTACCTGCCGCACGAGACCTGGGGGCGCGGCCGGCTGTGGGGCACCGTCCCGCTCACCGGCGGCCGCGTCTACTGCTACGCCACCGCCGTGACCCCGCCCGGCGGCCGGGCCCCGGACGGGGACGAACGCACCGAGCTGCGGAGGCTGTTCGGCGACTGGCACGACCCCGTGCCCGGGCTGATCGACTCCGCCGCCCCCGGGACCGTGCTGCGCAACGACGTCCACCACCTCGCCCGCCCGCTGCCCGCCTTCCATCAGGGGCGCGTCGCCCTGCTCGGCGACGCGGCGCACGCCATGACGCCCAACCTCGGGCAGGGCGGCTGCCAGGCCCTGGAGGACGCCGTCGTCCTCGCCCACCTCGCCGCCCCCGAGGCGGGGGAGCAGGCCGTCGCGCGCGCCCTCGCCGCGTACACCGCGCAGCGGCTGCCCCGCACGACCCGCGTCGTACGCCGCTCGTGGAGCGTCGGGAGGCTCACCACCTGGTCGTCCCGGCCCGCCGTCGCCCTGCGCGGCGCCCTGTTCGCCGGCGTCGACCTGGTCGGCCCGCGCCTGGCCCTGCGCAGCCTCGACGGGATCGCCGACTGGCGCCCGCCGACCGGCCCGTATGCTGCCGACGGCACTGGTCAGGCACGGCAGGCGTAGGCGGGAGCGGCACATGGAACCCCTCAGGATCGGGGTCATCGGACTCGGCGACATCGCGCGCAAGGCGTACCTGCCGGTGCTCACGGCCCAGCCGGGGGTGGAGCTGCACCTGCAGACCCGCACCCGCGCGACCCTCGACACCGTCGGCGACACCCACCGCGTCCCGGTCGCGCACCGCCACGAGACCCTCGACGCCCTGCTCGACCAGGGGCTCGACGGGGCGTTCGTGCACGCCCCCACCGAGACGCACGTCGAGATCACCGAACGCCTCATCGCCGCGGGCGTCCCCGTCTACGTCGACAAGCCGCTCGCCTACGACCTGGCCGGGGCCGAGCACCTGGTGCGGCTCGCCGAGGAGCGGGGCGTCGGGCTCACGGTCGGCTTCAACCGCCGCCACGCGCCGGGCTACGTGCAGTGCGCCGACCACCCGCGCGACCTGATCCTCATGCAGAAGAACCGCATCGGGCATCCGGAGACCGCGCGTACCGTCGTCTTCGACGACTTCATCCACGTCGTCGACACCCTGCGCTTCCTCCTCCCCGGCCCCGTCGAGCACACCGACGTCCGGGCCCGGGTCCGCGGCGGGCTGCTCCACCACGTCACGCTGCAGCTGTCCGGCGAAGGCTTCACCGCGATCGGCGTGATGAACCGCATGAGCGGCTCCAGCGAGGAGGTCCTGGAGGTCATGGGCCAGGACAGCAAGCGCCAGGTGTTCAACCTGGCCGAGGTCGTCGACCACAAGGGCCAGCCCACCGTCCGCCGCCGCGGCGACTGGGTGCCTGTCGCCCGCCAGCGCGGCATAGAGGGGATCGCCCTCGCGTTCCTCGACGCCGTACGGCACGGCAGACCCCTCGACGCCCGCGACGCGCTGCTCACCCACGAGCTGTGCGAGCGCGTCGTCACCGCCGTGACCGAGCAGACCTCCTGAGCGCCGCCTCGTAGGCCCCCGCCCCGGCCAGCAGCAGCACCGCCAGCCGGGGCACCCAGTCCCCGAGCCGGTCGTACGGGCTGCGCCCGGAGTCCAGCGGCACGTCGTACACCTGCGCCGCGCTGCGCGACGTTCCCAGCACCGGGCCGAGCCGCTCGCCGCGGGCGTCGTGGACCGCGCTGATCCCCGTCAGCGTCGCGTGCACCATCGGCCGCCAGGACTCCGCGGAGCGCAGCGCCGCCAGCGAGGCGTGCTGCGCGGGCGCCCAGCTGCCCTGGAAGGAGGACGTGGAGGACTGCGCCACCAGCAGCTGCGCCCCGTCGTCCGCGAGGTGGCGGCTCATGTCCGGGAAGGCCGACTCGAAGCACACCAGGGGGCCCAGCCGCACCGGGCCCGCGTCCATGACCACCTGGTGCTCGCCCCGGATCCGGTCCTCACCGGCCGCCCTGCCCACCGACGTGGCCCAGCCCAGCACGGTGCGGGCCGGGACGTACTCGCCGAAGGGCACCAGCCGCATCTTGTCGTAGCTCGGGCCGGCCGGCCCGTCCGGGCCCATCAGCACCGAGGTCTTGGATATCCCGAGGCCGTCCGCCCGCCGGGCGTCGACGTTGACCAGGATGTCGGCGCCGACGTCCCGGGACAGCGCGGCCAGCCGGCCTGCCAGATCGGGGCGCGCCGACAGGTCGAAGCCGACGCTGCTCTCCCCCCACACCACCAGGTCCACGCCCTTGCCCGCGAGGGCACGGGTCAGCCGCTCCCCACGGTCGAAGCGCGGCTGCGGCCCGTCGATCACCCCCGGCTGCACCACCGCCACCCGCACGGACTCCCCGCCGCGGGCCGGGGCCGGTGCCCAGGCCCACACCGCTGTCGTGCCCACCGCCGCGGCCGCCAGCACCGAGCCCGCGGCGGCCCGGGACGAGGGCACGGCGAGGAGCGCGGCCAGCGCCGTGTTGACCGCCACCACCAGGAAGCTGACCAGCCACACGCCCCCGATCGAGGCCAGCCGCAGCGCCGGCGCGACCTGCCACTGGCTCGCCCCCAGCAGGCCCCACGGCCCGCCCAGGTACTCCCACGACCGCACCAGCTCGACCAGCAGCCAGGCGCACGGCACCAGGACCGTCGCCGCCACCACTGAGCGGCGGCCGGGCGTGCCGCCGAGCAGCCGCCGCACCAGCCACCCCCAGGGCGCCCACAAGGCGCCCAGCAGCAGCGCTATCAGCACGATGAAGACGTGCAGGCTCGGGATCAGCCAGTGGTGCACGGCCACCATGAACCCGGCCCCGCCCAGCCACCCGTCCAGGGCGGCCCGCCGCCCGGTCGGCGCGGCGCGCGCCAGCAGCATCCACGGCACCAGGGCGACGTACGCCAGCCACCACAGCGACGGCGCGGGGAACGCCAGCGCGGGCAGCGCCCCCGCCGCCGCGGCCGCCGCGCCGCGCGTCCAGGGCGAGGCGGCGGGCCGGGGGGAGGCCGTCGGCGGGTCATCGACCTTCAGCGTCACCTGCGCCACTCCTCACACTCGCCTGGCCTCAGTCTCGTCCGTCGGGGCGGCGTTGCCCAGAGGGCGACAGCGCGTGAGCCGGCGGTTCCGTGCGGTGCGCGCCGCCGCCCCGCGGCGCACGCCGGTTGAGAGTGCCCCTGCGGGGGACCGTGGTGAGCGGGAACGGCCATGAGGACGAGGACGTACCCATGGGAAGGCGCACCGGCCTCGGGGAGCGCGGGGAGGGGGAGGAGCGCCACGGGCGGACTGCCCTTCGAGTCGGCTGAGTCAGAACCGCCCGAGGGCAGCCTGCCGGCCCTCTCCACCGACGGCCTGATCGAGTCGGCCGGACACGACGTCGACGCGGGGCTCACGACGCTCGCCCGGACGCTCACCCGGCCTGCCGGGAGCCTGGAGGAACTCTGCGACAACGTGCTGTACGGGCCGCTGCGGGACCGGCCCGGCGACGACATCGCCCTGCTGATCGCCCGCACCCGGGCGCTCGACGCGCGTCAGGTCGTCACATGGGAACTGCCCGACGAACCGGTCGTCGTCGCCGACGCGCGCGGCGCGGCCGGGGAGCACCGCGGGAATGGGGGCTCGGGGAGGCCGTGTTCATCACCGGACTGGTCGTCAGCGAGCTGGTGACCGAAGCGATCCGCTACGCCGGTGGCGGCCCGATCCAGCTCCGGCTGACCGCGACGCCACCTTGATCTGCGAGGTCTCCGACACCAGCAGCACCGCCCCGCACCCGCGCCGTGCCCGGAGCTTCCACGAGGGCGGCCGCGGGCTGCTGCTCGTCGCCCAGCTCACGCAGCGCTGGGGATCCCGGCGGACGCCCACCGGCAAGACGATCTGGGCCGAGCAGGCACTGCCCTGACGTCCCTGAGCGCGCCCGGCCCCGGTGCGGCACCCCTCCCCGGTGCGGCACCCGCCTCGGTGCGGCGCCGCACTGAAGCCGTGTCAGCCCGCAAGCGGCTCAGCCGCCCCGGGACCAGTCCCCCTGCCGGCCGCCGCCCCACCGGTCACCGCCGGAATCGCCGTGCCGGCCGGAGCCGCCGCCGGCGCGGTGCCGGCCGCCGAGGTGCCCCTGCTCGCCCGAGCGGTGCGCGGCGACGGCGCGGGCCACGGCCTCCTGCCAGTCCTGGCTGTCCCAGTCGCCGCTGACGCGGGCGTGGCGTCCCGGGGCGGGAGGGCCGTCCGGGACGTCCGTGCGCGCGGCGTCGCGGGCGCCGGATCCCGTACCCGTGCCGCTCGTGGGGGCGCCGGTGTCCGTGCCCCTGGACGCGGACTTCGTGACCGCCTCGGGGCTGGACTTCGGGGTCTCGGCGGCGACGGCGGCGCCCGCCGCGGTCGGCACCATGGTCTCCCCGACGACCCCGTCCGGTACGGTCCTGACCGGCTCCTGGGCGGCTTTCGCGACGTCGCCGGAGCCGCCGTGCGGCATCAGCATGGACAGCCCCGCGACGGCGCCGGTCGCCGTCAGCACGGCCGTGCCCACCGAGCTGCGGCCGGGCCCGCGGCGCTGCCCGCGGTGGCGGCCGCCGACGACCTCTCCGCTGATCACCCGGACCTCCGAGGCCTCACCGGCCTCCACCGGCTGCGGCCGGGGTATCACCTCGGTGGGGTCCAGCGCACCCGGGTCCGGGTGGCTCGGTGCCTCGGCGGGCAGGGGGAGAGAATCGGCCATGGCTGCGATCATTCACATCCGGCGGCCCGATGTCCAGTTCTCCCGAAGATCCAACTGTCCGCTCACAGCGCGGCATTGAACGCCGATACCGGGTGGGGCCGTCCGGACGCCGCTCGCACCCCGCCGCCCCGGGGCGCACACTGGTCGCATGCCGGAACTGCCCGAAGTCGAGGCCCTGGCCGGGTTCCTCTCCGACCGCATAGCCGGGCACGCCATCGCCCGGATCCTGCCCGTGGCGGTGAGCGTCCTCAAGACCTACGACCCGCCGCTGGACGCGCTGCACGGCCGTACCGTGACCTCCGTGGGGCGGCGCGGCAAGTTCCTCGTCCTCACCACCGACGACGGCGCGGGCCCGTACCTCGCCGTCCATCTGGCCCGGGGCGGCTGGCTGCGCTGGAAGGACGACCTGCCCACGACGGCGCCCCGCCCCGGCAAGGGCCCGCTCGCGCTGCGGCTGCTGATGGCGGAACCGGAGGGAGCCGGCTTCGACCTGACGGAGGCGGGGACCCAGAAGCGGCTGGCCGTCCACTGCGTCCGGGACCTCCAGGACGTCCCCGGCATCGCCCGGCTCGGCCCCGAGCCGCTCGGTCCCGCCTTCACCCGCGAGGTCTTCGCGGCCCTCCTCTCCGGCGAACGCCGCCGCATCAAGGGCGTCCTGCGCGACCAGGGCGTCATCGCCGGTGTCGGCAACGCCTATTCGGACGAGGTGCTGCACGCCGCCCGGATGTCGCCGTACGCGCTCGCCGCGAACCTCTCCGAGGAGGAGGTCAGCCGGTTGTACGAAGCGCTGCGCACCACCCTCCTGGACGCCGTCGAACGCTCCCGCGGTCTTGCCGCGGGCGACCTGAAGGGCGAGAAGAAGACCGGGCTGCGGGTGCACGGGCGCACCGGCGAACCGTGCCCCGTCTGCGGCGACACGATCCGCGAGGTCTCCTTCAGCGACTCATCCCTGCAGTACTGCCCCACCTGCCAGACCGGCGGGAAGCCGCTCGCCGACCGCAGGATGTCGCGGCTGCTGAAGTAGCCGCCCGGCGGGCGGTGGACCAGGATGGCCGGTGACCCGTCCCCGACCCGGAGCCGTGCCGACATGCGTATCGCGATCTTCGGAGCCACCGGCCATGTGGGACGCGAACTCCTCGCGCAGGCGCTCGCCTCGGGCCACGAGGTCACCGCCCTGGCCCGCGACCCCGCCGCGCTCCCCCCGCACGAACGGCTGACGGTGGTGCCCGGCGACGTCCGGGACCCCGAGGCCGTCGGCCGCGTCGTGGCGGGCACCGACGGGGTGCTCAGCGCCCTCGGCACGCGTTCCCCGCGCGGCGGGACCGTCTGCGCCGACGCGATGCGGCGCATCCTCCCCGCCATGCGGGCACTCGGCGTACGGCGGCTGGTGGCCGTCGGGGCGTACGGGTCGGGACCCGGCAGGCGCGGCGCGTACCGGGTCGCGACCTCGCTGGTCATCCCGGCCATCATGCGGGACAAGGACCGGCAGGAGGAGGTGATCCGCGCCGAGGGCGACCTGTGGACGATCGTGCGTCCCGCGGTCATCACCGGCGGCCGCTACTCCGGCGTCTACCGCACCGGACCCGATCTTCGGCTTGGCCTCGCCTCCCGGGTCAGCCGGGCCGACCTCGCCGACTTCATGCTCCGCGCCCTGGGCTCCGAGGACTGCGTACGGCAGGCCGTGGCCATCGCCTCCTGACCGCCCGGACGGCCCATCGCGGGCGGCGTGCCCCGCGGCGGGCGCCGAGACTGGCCGTACGCGTCCGCACCGCCCCGGAAGGACCCCGTCATGCTCAACAGCCGCCGCAAGGACCTCGGACTGCTCGCGCTGCGCCTCGGGGCGGGCGCGGTGCTCGTCGCGCACGGCACCCAGAAGCTCTTCGGCTGGTTCGGAGGTCACGGCCTGGAGGGCACCGGCGAGGCGATGGAGTCCATGGGCTTCCGGCCCGGCCGGCGCAGCGCGCTCGCCTCGGGCCTCGCCGAGGCGGGCGGCGGAACCCTGCTGGCGCTCGGGCTGGCCACCCCGGCCGCGGGCGCGGCCGCCGCCGGGGGGATGGCCGGCGCGGTCTCCGTGCACCTGCCGGCGGGCTTCTTCTCCGCCTCGGGCGGCTTCGAGTTCCCGGCCTTCCTGGGCTTCACGGCGGCCGCGATCGGCCTCGCGGGACCCGGCCGGTACTCCCTGGACCACCTGACCGGCGGCGTACTGGACTGCCCCTGGACGGTCGCGGCCTCCTTCGCGGCCAGCGCCGCCGCCGCCGCGCTGGTGATCTCCCGCCGAAACGCCGCCGTACGCGCCGACATGGCGGCCGAGCTGCCGGAAGAAGCCTGACCGGACGGTGGACGCGGCGGCCAGGCCCTGACACAGTCCTGCTCTCGGCACCGACAGACGGGACAGGGACAGGGATGGGCGACCGGGCGGACCACCAGTACGAGATCTACCTCAACGGGCTCGCCGGCGTGCTGCCCGCGCTCCCCACGGATCTGACGCGGCTGGAGGCACTGGCCGCCGAGCGCCTGGCCCCCGGCCCCTTCGGGTACGTCGCCGGCAGTGCGGGAAGCGGCCGTACGGAACGCGCCAACCGGGAGGCCCTGGACCGGCTGCGGATCGTGCCGCGCATGCTGCGCGACGTGTCGTCGCGCGACCTGTCGGTGGAGGTCCTCGGCCGCACGCTGAGCGCCCCGCTCGCGCTGGGCCCGGTCGGCGTCCTGTCGATCGTGCACCCCGACGCCGAGTGCGCGGCCGCCCGGGCCGCCGCGGCGCAGGGGGTGCCGTTCGTACTCTCCTCGGCGTCCAGCACGCCCATGGAGGACGTCGCCGAGGCCATGGGCGACGCCGAACGCTGGTTCCAGCTGTACTGGGCCAAGGACCGGGAGGTGACGCGCAGTTTCCTGGGCCGCGCCAGGGCCGCCGGGTACACGGCGCTGCTCGTCACCCTCGACACCCCGCTGCTCGCCTGGCGGCCCCGCGACCTGGACCAGGCGTACCTGCCCTTCCTCAAGGGCATCGGCACCGCCAACTACTTCACCGACCCCGCGTTCCTCGCCGGACTCGCCAAGCCCGTCGAGGAGGACCTGAACGCCGCCGTACTGCACTTCGTCGGCATGTTCGCCGACCCCGGCAAGACCTGGCCCGACCTCGCCTTCCTGCGCGAGAACTGGGACGGCCCCATCGTCCTCAAGGGCGTCCAGCACCCCGACGACGCCCGCCTGGCCGCCGACGCCGGCATGGACGGCGTCGTCGTCTCCAACCACGGCGGCCGCCAGGTGGGCGGCGCGATCGGCGCCGCCGACGCCCTCCCCGCGGTGGCCCGCGCCGTCGGCGACCGCCTCGCCGTCCTCTTCGACAGCGGCATCCGCACCGGCGACGACGTCTTCAAGGCTCTCGCCCTCGGCGCGTCCGCCGTGCTCCTCGGCCGCCCCTACGCCTACGGCCTCGGCCTCGGCGGCAGGGCGGGCGTCGAGCACGTCGTACGCTGCCTGCTCGCCGAGTTCGACCTCACCCTCGCCCTGTCGGGCCACTCCCGCCCGGGGGAACTCGGCCCGCAGTCGCTGCAGCAGGTCCCGTAGGCGGCGGGGTGTCAGGCAGGCGCCGTCGCGCCGGCGTCCTCGGGTTTGCGGACGCGGAAGGCGAACTGCCCGCAGTAGGTGAGCTTGCGCAGGTTCGCCAGGGCGGCGCCGCGCTTGGTCCGATGCGCCCAGGTGTCGATCTCGGCGTTCAGGGGTGACGCCTCGTCCCAGTACCGGCCGTACTCCGGCGGCCGCCCGTGGTACGAGCGCATGATGAGGGTCACCCCGTCCAGCGAGGGCCGGATCTCCTCCATGGCGAGTCCGGCCTCCTCGACCAGCACCCGGAAGCCGTACGGCGTGTAGTTCCAGAGGCTGAAGGAGTGGTAGGGCTCGAACTGCGAGGTGCTGCCGATGAAGACCCCGCCCGGCCGCAGCACCCGTCCGATCTCGGCCAGCAGTTCCCTCGGGCGGGAGACGTGCTCGAACACCTGGTGCGAGTAGACCAGCGGGAGGGCGCCGCTGCGGAAGGGCAGCCGGACGCCGTCGTAGTACAGGACGGGGTCGTCGCCGGGGGTGCGCTGCCGTGCCTCGGGGGAGCCGCTGATGTCGACGCCCACCCAGCGCACCCGCGGGTTGTGCCGGCGGAAGTACGCGGCGGAGCCGCCCCGGCCGCAGCCGAGGTCCACCACCCGGTCCGGTGCCCGGGGGGAGGTCATGGCCTCGTCGAGGTAGAAGCGCGACGTGACCTGGCGGGCGTGGTCGTCGGGGATGCAGTCGCGCATGAGCTCCCACAGGGTTGCCATGGACCCGATGCTACGGACGGGCCCCGGAGCGGGACCGGCGGCGCGCGGCCCTGGGGCGGGCCCGCACCGCCGTCCGGGCGCCGGGACTCGCGCAATGCGGACCGGAACTGACCGCGAGCCGCGCGAGCATGACGGTATGACATCGACATTCCGCGGTCTGGCCACCATCCGCTACCACGCCGAGGACCTCGCGGCCGCGAAGGCCTGGTACTCCGAACTGCTCGGCGTCGAGCCCTACTTCGACACCCCGGACGACATCGAGTTCCGCCTCGGCGACCACAGCCAGGAGCTGGGCGTCTCGCGTACGCCCTCGGCGCCCGCCGGCGTGGTCGCCTACTGGCACGTCGACGACGTCGGGGCGGTCTGGGAGCAACTGCTCTCCCTGGGGGCCCGCGCGCACGAGGCGCCGCGCGACCACGGCCACGACTTCGTCGCGGGCGCGGCCGTCGACCCCTTCGGGAACCTGATCGGCATGATGTACAACCCGCACTTCGCCGAGATGGCCGCGGCGCCCCGCGGCGGCGCCCCCGGCGTCACCCCTGCGCCAGCCGGAGGGTGAACCACACCGTCTTGCCCTCGCTCGACGGCCGCGTGCCCCAACCCGTGGCCAAGGCCTCCACCAGCAGCAGGCCGCGCCCCGACTCGTCGCCGAGTTCGGCCGGACGGCGCTGCGGGATGTGGGTGCTGTGGTCGGTGACCTCGACGGTGATCTCCCGGTCGGTACGGTGCAGCCGCAGTCGCAGCGGCCCCTGGGCGTGCCGGACGGCGTTGGTGAGGACCTCCGAGGCCAGCAGGCAGGCGGCGTCCGAGACGTCCGCGCAGCCCCACTGCGCCAGGGTCTCGCAGACGAAGCCGCGCCCGTCGGCGACCGCCGAGGGGACGGCCGTCACCTCCATGGCGGTCGAGGCGAGCGGTGCCTCGGGCAGCCGGGCCAGCAGCAGGGTGACGTCGTCGGCGTGGCCGTCGGCGTCGGGGCGCAGAGAGGCCAGCACCATGTCGGCGGCCTCCTCCAGCCCGGGGGCGCGGGCGAAGGCGGTACGCAGCTCCGCGCCCAGGCGGCGCAGCTGCTCGTCGATGTCGGAGCGGGGCGTCTCGACCAGCCCGTCGGTGTAGAGCACGAGCGTCGACCCCGCCGCCACGGGCAGGCACACCTGCTGGTGCGGCACGTCGCCGACACCGAGCGGCACGCTGATCGGCGCGGGCAGCTCCCGCACGGCGGCGTCGGGACCGGGATCCACCAGCAGTACCGGCAGATGGCCCGCCGAGCAGACCGTCACCTCGCCCGCGTCCGGGTCCACCACCAGGTAGCAGCAGGTGACGAGCTGGTCGGGCAGGTCGGCGACGAAGGCGTCGAGGGCCTGTATCAACTGCCGCGGGGGTATCCCGGTCTTGGCCAGCGCGCGGGCCGCCGACCGCAGTTGCCCCATCACCGCGGCGGCCTCGAGGCCGCGCCCCATCACGTCGCCGATGAGCACGCCCACCTGGCCTCCGCCCAGCGGGACGAGGTCGAACCAGTCGCCGCCGACGCCCGCGCCCTGAGTGGCGGGGAAGTAGCGGCTCGCGGTGCGCATGCCGGGCGGCTCGGGCGGCGACCCCATGAGGCTGCGCTGCAGGGTCAGCGCGATGTGCCGCTGCTGCCGGTACAGCTCCGTCAGCTCCTCCTCGGCACGCTTGAGGTCGGCGATGTCGCGCACGATGGAGCAGGCGCCCACGATGGCCCCGTCCCGACCGCGGATCGGCCAGAGGGTCACGTCGACGTCCAGCAGCCGCCCGGCGCTGGTCACCCGCAGCATCTCGAAGTGCTCGACCCGCTCGCCGCGGGCGAGCCGTTCCAGCAGGGTCGCGATCTCCTCCTTCAGGTGCTCCGGGGCCAGCATCGACACGTGCCGGCCGATCGCCTCCTCAGCCGAGTAGCCGTACAGCCGCTGCGCCGCGGCGTTCCAGTAGGTGATGCGGCCGTCGAGGGTCTTGGCGAGGATCGCGTCCTGGGACGACTCCACGAGCACCGCCAGCTCGTTGATGCGCTCCTCCGCGGCCTTGCGCTCGCTGACGTCGCGCACCGCGGCGGAGATCAGCAGGCCGTCGGCGGTCTGCAGCGGGCTGAGGCTGATCTCGACGGGGAACTCCCGGCCGTCCTTGCGCAGTCCGTACAGCTCCAGTCCGGCGCCCATCGGGCGCACCTGCTGGTTGTGCGCGTAGCCGTGCCGGTAGTCGGGGTGGTGGCCGCGGAAGCGATCGGGGACCAGCACCTCGACGGGGCGGCCCAGCAGTTCATGCCGGGTGTGGCCGAACAGGGACTCGGTCTGCGCGTTGACCAGTCTGATGACACCGGTGCCGTCCACGATGACCATCGCGTCCGGGGCCGCCTCGAGCAGCGCGCGGAACATCTCCTCGGCGGCCGGGTCGCCGACCGCCGGGGCCGCCGAGTCGGTCCGGGTCTCGTGCATCGTGGTCTCCCTGTCGATCCGGGCGTCCTTACGGGGCCGGTTCCGGGACCGTAGGGCCTGGGGACGGGCCGTGCCGGGGATGCGCCGAAAGCGGTCCGGTTCGCCCGAAACCGCTCAACGGGCGATCTTCCCTGCGTCCTCCTCCGGCACGGGCACTTCGGATCACGGCCCGTGTCGGACATCCCCCCGTCGTCCGGACCGACGGAAGAGGCCCCATCCGGCCCTAGCGGACCGTTGTCGCACATGGCGAGTCTGGGAAGGAGAGGTCTCCTGTACCCGACGTTTCGGAGGAAGCCATGCACGACGAGGAGCTCCGTGCCCTCGACGCCCATTGGCGCGCCGCGAACTACCTGGCGGTCGGCCAGATCTACCTGATGGGCAATCCGCTCCTGGCCGAACCGCTCCGCCCCGAACACGTGAAACCGCGGCTGCTGGGCCACTGGGGCACCTCGCCCGGCCTGAACCTCGTGTACACCCACCTGAACCGGGTGATCAAGGCCCGCGGGCAGCGGGAGCTCGCCGTCTGGGGACCGGGGCACGGCGGCCCGGCCGTCCTGGCGAACACGTGGCTGGAGGGCACGTACGCGCAGACCTACCCGGACGTCTCGCGTGACGCCGCGGGCATGGGCCGGCTCTTCCGGCAGTTCTCCTTCCCGGGGGGCGTGCCGAGCCACGTCGCGCCGGAGACCCCCGGCTCGATCCACGAGGGCGGTGAGCTCGGCTACTCCCTCTCGCACGCCTACGGTGCCGCCTTCGACCACCCCGAACTCGTCGTCACCTGTGTGATCGGCGACGGCGAGGCCGAGACGGGGCCGCTCGCCGCGTCCTGGCACTCCAACAAGTTCCTCGACCCCGTCCACGACGGGGCGGTCCTGCCCGTGCTGCACCTGAACGGCTACAAGATCGCCAACCCCACCGTGCTCGCCCGCGTCCCGGAGGGAGAACTCGACGAACTGCTGCGGGGCTACGGCCACGAACCGCTGCACGTCACCGGTGACGACCCGTTGGCCGTGCACACCGCCATGGCCGAGGCGATGGACACCGCCCTCGACCGGATCGCCGGGATCCAGGCCGCCGCGCGCGAGGGCGGGGAGCGCGGGCGTCCGCGCTGGCCGGTCATCGTGCTGCGCACGCCGAAGGGGTGGACCGGCCCGGCCGAGGTCGACGGCCTGCCCGTGGAGGGCACCTGGCGCGCCCACCAGGTGCCGCTGGCCGCGGTCCGCGACAACCCGCAGCACCTGCGGCAGCTCGAGGAGTGGATGCGCTCCTACCGGCCCCGGGAGCTGTTCGACGAGGACGGCGCGCCCACCGCGCAGGTGCTCGCCTGCGTCCCCGAGGGCGACCTGCGGCTCGGCGCCACCCCGTACGCCAACGGCGGGCTGCTGCTGCGCGACCTGCCCGTACCGCCGCTGGAGCGGTTCGCCGTCGAGGTCGACAAGCCGGGCGTCACCCTGCACGAGCCCACCCGGATCCTCGGGGGCCTGCTGGAGCGCGTCATGGCCGACACCGCCGGGCGCCGCGACTTCCGGCTCGTCGGCCCCGACGAGACCGCCTCCAACCGGCTGGAGGCGGTCTACGAGGCCTCCGGCAAGGCATGGCAGGCCGAGGTCCTTCCCGTCGACGAGAACCTCGACCGGCACGGCCGCGTCATGGAGATCCTGTCCGAGCACACCTGCCAGGGCTGGCTGGAGGGCTATCTGCTCACCGGCAGGCACGGGCTGTTCTCCTGCTACGAGGCCTTCGTCCACATCGTCGACTCGATGGTCAACCAGCACATCAAGTGGCTCCGCACGACGAGGGCGCTGCCCTGGCGCCGTCCCATCGCCTCCCTGAACTACCTGCTGACCTCGCACGTGTGGCGCCAGGACCACAACGGCTTCTCGCACCAGGACCCCGGCTTCATCGACCACATCCTCAACAAGGCGCCCGAGGTCGTGCGGGTCTACCTGCCGCCGGACGCCAACACCCTGCTGTCGACCGCCGAGCACGTGCTGCACAGCCGCGACTACGTCAACGTCGTCGTCGCCGGCAAGCAGCCCTGCTTCGACTGGCTCGACCTCGACGCCGCCCGCGCCCACTGCGCCCGGGGCGCCGGCGTCTGGCAGTGGGCGGGCACCGAGGACGGCACCCGCGAACCGGACGTCGTCCTCGCCTGCGCCGGTGACGTCCCCACCCAGGAGGTGCTGGCCGCCGCCTCGCTGATCCGCCGTCACCTGCCGGAGCTGGCCGTACGGGTGGTCAACGTGGTCGACCTCGCGCGGCTGGTGCCCAAGGACGAGCACCCGCACGGCATGGCCGACCCGGAGTACGACGCGCTCTTCACCCGCGACAAGCCGGTGATCTTCGCCTACCACGGCTATCCGTGGCTCATCCACCGCCTCGCCTACCGCCGTACCGGCCACGCCCACCTGCATGTGCGCGGCTACAAGGAGATCGGCACCACGACCACGCCCTTCGACATGGTCGTCCGCAACGACCTCGACCGCTTCCGGCTGGTCATGGACGTCATCGACCGCGTACCGGGGCTCGCCGTGCGGGCCGCGCCGGTACGGCAGCTGATGGAGGACTCCCGGCTGCGGCACCACGCGTGGATCCGCGAGCACGGCACGGACCTGCCCGAGGTCGCCGAGTGGACGTGGCCGGGGCGGTGACCGGCTGACCGGCAGCCGTGCCTCACGGCGCGCCGCCCGCGGCCGACGCGGGCGGCGCGTCCTGCTCCGCCTCCCCGAACCGCGCCAGTGCCGGCGCCCCCGCGATCGACAGCACAAAGCCGAGCGCGGCGAGCGGGGCCCGGTCGTGCCGCATGGCCCGGGGCGGGCGGTCCGCGCGACCGCCACGCGTCATCCGCCGCCCGCCTGCGCGCCGAAGGCGACGAGCAGCGCCGCGACACCGACGGCGAGCCAGGCGACGGAGTCCCCGGGCAGTCCCGAGTGCAGCCGCCGCAGCGGCACGACGGCCGTCCGGGTCACCGCGCCCGCGGCGGCACGGGCGCGCCGCGCGAGGGCGCCCGAGGCACCGGGGCCCCACACGGACGCCGCGGCCAGGGCCGCGGCGGCGCCCGTGGACAGCAGGCCCAGCAGCACGCCCTCCGGCGTCCAGTCGGCCGCCGGAGGGGGCTCGGCGGGAGCGGGCGCACGCGCCGGGCCGAGCGTCGCGGCGGCGTAGCCCGCGTGGTCGGTGAACACCGTCGCGGAACGGGCGAGGCAGGCGCCCACCGCCGGGACCGTGCCGACCGCGAGGCTGCCGAGGAGCAGCAGCGCCGGGACGGCGACCATCATCACCGGCAGGACCCGGCGCGGCCCGCGGATCTCCGGCTCCTCGCCCTCGCCGCTGGTCTCCGGCTCCCACGGGTGGGACGCGGGAGGCGCCCCGGCGCCGTGGAAGACCCGCAGCGCGGCACGCAGCACGGCGCCGCCGGTCACCGCCGAGGCCACGAGGTACACGGCGGGCAGCCACCCCAGCCAGTGCGCCGCCGCGTCCTCCGCCAGCGCCTTCCCCAGCCCCGTGCCGAACGGCGGCAGCCCGGCGAGCACCAGCCCGGCGAGCAGGAACAGCACGCCGGGCAGCACCAGTTGACGGGCCCTGCCGTGCAGTCCGTGCTCGTCGACCGAGCCGTACCGGTCCAGCAGCACCCCGGTGAGGCCGAACAGCGCTGCCTTGGCGCCGGCGTGCCCGGCGACGTACACGGCCGTGCCCGCGGTGCCCAGCGGGGTGAGGGTGGCCACGCCCACCAGGAACAGGCCCACGTGCGAGACGGTGGAGAAGGCCAGCAGCCGCTTCAGGTGCCGCTGCTGCCAGCACATCACCGCCCCCACCAGCGCGGTCAGCACCCCGAACGCCGTCAGGGTGTAGCGCAGCGCGTGCGGCGGGACGCCGCCGGGACCTGCGAAGACCGCCCAGTAGACGCGTGCGACCCCGTAGACGCCCAGCTCGACCATCACGCCCGACAGCAGCATGCAGACCGGGGTCGGCGCGACGGCGTGCGCGTCGGGCAGCCACAGATGGAAGGGGATCATCGCGGCCTTCACCAGCAGCCCCGTCACGACCAGCACGAAGCCGCACACCACGAGGGCGTCCGGCCCGCCGTGCCGGGCCAGTTCGCGTCCGATGGCGGCGAAGCCCAGCTCGCCGGTGCGCGCGTACAGCAGGCCGATGCCCATCAGGGAGGTGTACGCGCCGAGCGAGTTGACGAGGCCGAAGGTCAGGGCGCCCTGCAGCGGACGGGGGTCCTCGATCCGGTACCCGGTGAGGGCGTACGCGACCACGCCCATCAGCTCGAAGAAGACGAAGGCGTCGAAGAGGTCGCCGGTCAGGGCGAATCCGCACATGCCCGCGTCGAAGAGCAGCAGCAGCGCCGGGAAGTTCCCCGCGTGGTCGCCGCCCTGCTCGGCGTAGTAGCGCCACGAGTAGACCACCACCGCCAGCACCAGCACCGCCGCGAGCAGTGCGATCCCGCCGCCGACCCGGTCCGCGGCGAGGACGATGCCGACGCCGTGGCCGCCCGGAGGCTGCGGCCGCCAGCCGCCGAGCCACGCAACGGACAGCCCGTCGCCCGCGCCCGCCCACAGCGCCGCCACGACGACGACCTCCGCCGCGGCGCAGACCGTCGCCAGCACGTCGCAGCCCAGCCGCGGCAGCCATCGGCCGCACACGGCCAGCAGCACCGCGCCGAGCAGCGGAACGGCGACGGCGAGCGGCAGCAGGGCGTCCGGCCCCACGGTCGGCGCCCTCAGCCCTTCAGCCCGGTCAGCGACTCCGGGTCCAGGGTGCCGTGCCGTTTGCGCAACTGGATGACGAGGCTGAGCAGCAGCGCGGTCACCACCGCACCCACCACGACGTCGGTCAGGGCCATCGCCTGGACGACCGGGTCGACGACCGGGGTGCGCACGGAGGTGTCGGAGAAGACGGGGGCGGTCCCGCCGCGCCGGTAGCCGACGGCCAGCAGGAGCACGTACGTCCCGGCCTGGGTGACGCTCAGGCACCCCACGGCCTGGATCAGGTCGCGGCTGGTCACCAGGCCGTACATGCCGGCCAGGAACAGCCAGCCGGCCACGAGGTAGGGGAGCACGCTCACTTGTCCGTCACCTCCACGGCCTGGTCGAGGAAGGAGGCGAGCAGGACGACGACGCCCGAGCCCACCTCCACCCCGACGGCGGCGTTGACCAGCGGCACGAGTCCGCCCGAGGCCAGGTCGCGGAAGGCGCCCAGCGGCAGTGGGTTGGCCAGGTAGGCGCCGGCCACCGCGAGCCCCACCAGGCCCAGCGCCGTGAACGCCGCCGCCGCGAGGGCGTCCGTCACCTCCAGGACGGCCAGCGGGCGCACCCGGCCCAGCACCCGGAAGTCGGCGGCCACGTACGCCAGGTGCAGGCCCGAGGCCAGCACCACGCCCCCCTGGAATCCGCCGCCGGGGCTCAACTGGCCGTGCGCGACGACGTACCAGCCGGTCAGCAGCGCCACCGGCAGCAGCAGCGCGCCCAGCAGCCGGGTGGCCGGCAGCACCGTCCGCGGCGCCGGGACCACCTTGCGCTCGTCGCGGGCCAGTCGCAGCAGCACCGTGGCCCCCAGGACCGCCGCGAACAGCACCGACTCCTCGCCGAGGGTGTCGAAGGCCCGCTGGTCGAAGTTGACGGAGGAGACCGCGTTCGCCGTGTGCCGGGTCAGCGCCGCGGCGACCGCGCGCTCCCCGTAGGGATGGACGTCACCGCCGAACGGAGGCAGTTCGGCACAGGCCAGCACCCAGCCCGCGAACAGCACCGCGGCGGCGACGGCGAACAGCCGGATCCGCGTGCCGCGCCTCATCCGCGGTCCCTCCGGGGCCGCCCGGCCGCGGGCCCGCGCCGGACCCTGCGGACGGTGAGCAGGATCAGCAGCGGCGTCAGCACCGAGCCGACGGCCAGCTGCGACAGCGCCACGTCCGGCGCCTGGAACACGGTGAACAGCAGCGCGAGTGCCAGGCCCAGGAAGGCCAGCACGACCGACTGCCGTACCGGGTCGCGGGTCAGCACGGCCGCGGTGGCGGTCACCGCCACCAGCAGCAGCGCGACCACCACCAGCACATCGGTGCCCGTCACGCGGTGGGTCCCCTTCGCTCGTCCATGCGTACGGTCAGCCGCCCGAGTGCCATCGTGGTCACGGTGCCGCCGGCGGCCAGCAGGAGTCCGACGAACAGCAGCTTCAGGGCGGCGCGTCCCGGTCCCGTCTCCACCGCGAGCGCCAGCGCCACCAGCGGTGCGCCGAGCGCGCCGGCGGGCGAGAGGGCGTGCAGCCGGCGGTAGGGGCCGGGCAGCAGGACCAGCGCCGCCGCCGACAGCACGAGCACGGCGCAGCCCGCGGCCAGCAGCGCCAGCGCGATCACATGACGGGCCGTCATGTCGCTGCGCCACCGCCCTCGTGCGGCTCCCCGGCCAGGAAGCGGGTGAACACCAGCGTCCCCACCGGGCCCAGCACGGCGAGCACCAGCGCGAGGTCGGTGTAGGAGGAACGCCCGAACCCCTGGGCCAGCAGCAGGAGGACCACCGCGACCAGCGTCGTCGCCAGGCTCGTGCCGGCCAGCCGGACGTGCGCCGGCCCGCGCAGCGCCAGCCAGGCGCACGGCCCGAGCCCGGCGGTCATGAGTGCGCCGGCCGCGATCAGCCAGGCGTTCATCCCCGCACCTCCTCGGCGCCCAGCGCCCGTTCCATCGCCGACGCGCCGGCACCCAGCCGGTGCACCGTGACGACGCGTTCGCCGCTGTCGTCGACGTCCACCACGAGGGTGCCCGGGGTGGCGGACAGCATCGCCGTCGCCCATCCCGCCCCGACACCCCGGGGCAGGCGCAGCGTGTGGAGGCCGCCCCGGTGGGCCCGACCTCCGAAGGCCGCGACGGCCAGCCGCCAGGTCTCCGCGAGCACCGCGCCCGGCCAGGCGCGCGCCGCCCGGGCGGCGTACCGGGCACCGCCCGGCGTCGCGCCCGAAGCCCTGCGCACCGTGCGCGCGGCGATGCCCGCCGACAGCGCGCCGGCCGCGCCGACGGCGACCTCCAGCGGCGTGACGGGTCCGATCAGCACCACGTACAGGGCGAGCAGCACGAGCAGCCACCCCGCCGTCTCGGCCGCAGTGCGCCCCATCCTGCCCTCCCGGATCCGTCCGCCCCGTCCGCCAGGTCTACCGGCCGCGGCGCCCGGGGCCCGCCCCGCGCGCCGCCCGCGTGGCCGCTGCCACCCGTTCGCCGCACCGCGGTCGAAGCGCGTGTACCCGCGCATCGGCGGGCCAGTCACCCCTTCGGAGGATCGGGAATGCCTCCTTTGCGGCGTTATGCTCCGCATGGGGTGATGGTCGACGACGTACAAGGAGAAGGCAGTGGTGAAGAGTTGGCGCGCGATGGCGGTCGTCCTGGCACTTGCGGCGGCGGGGCTCCTGCCGTCCTGCGACGCGGGCGGCGACGGAGCGCCCGGTGCCGATGCCACCGGGTCCGCCGTCCCCTCGAGTCAGGCGTCATCCGGCGGCGCGACCGACGGGTCCTCCCCGCGCTCCTACGAGATCTCCGGCGCGAAGGCGCTCGACGTGCGCAACGAGAACGGTTCGGTGCGGATCACCGTGGGGAGCGGGCCGATGTCGGTGACCGAGACCCTGGAGTACGGCGCCGTGAAGCCGGCCACCCGCCATCGGGTCGAGGGCGGCACCCTGCGGCTGGTCGGCTCCGGGTGCGGGAACAGCCGGCCGTGCAGGGTCGACTACGTCGTCAGGGTGCCCCCCGCGACGCCCGTCACCGTCAGGGTGGACAACGGGGAGGCCGAGGCGGACGGCGTCACCGGCGCGGTCGACCTCGGCACGGGCAACGGCAGCGTCACCGGCACCGCCCTCGGCGCCCGCCGGGCATCCCTGACGAGCGAGAACGGCACGGTCGAGGCGAGCTTCGAGGCCGCACCGGAGGAGGTCACCGCCACGACCGGGAACGGCATGGTCACCGTCACCGTGCCCCCCGGAACCGCCTACGACGTGCGGGCCCGGACCGGCGTCGGGATGAGGCAGGTCAGCGTGCCGACCGATGCGTCCTCGTCGCGCAGGATCACCGCCACCACCGGGAACGGCATGGTCACGGTGCAGACGGGCTGACCGCCCGCCCGGGGCACCGCGGCGAACGGCGGTGCCCCGTGAGCCGGGCGGTCAGCCCCGGACGGCCCCCTCGGTCGCGCCCGCGATGAAGCCCCGGGCGAAGAGCGCGAAGACCAGCACCAGGGGCGCCGAGGCGAGGAGCACGGCGGCCATCACGACGCTGTAGTCCGTGGAGCGGCCGACGTTGAGCTGGGCCAGGGCGACCTGGAGGGTGATGTGCTCGGGGTTGACCAGGGCGATCAGCGGCCAGACGTAGTCGTTCCAGGCGTTGACGAAGGCGTAGATGCCGAGGAACGCCAGCGCCGGGCGGATCATCGGCAGCACCACGTGCCAGTACTGGCGCAGGAAGCCGCAGCCGTCCATGCGGGCGGCGTCGAGGAGTTCGTCGGGGACGCCCCCGCTGACGTACTGGCGCAGCCAGAAGATGCCGAAGGCGTTGGCCAGCGCGGGCGGGATGAGTGCCTTGAGCGTGCCGAGCCAGCCCAGGTGCATCATGATCAGGTACTGCGGGATGATCGCCAGCTGCAGCGGCAGCATCATGAAGACGAGCAGCACCCCGAAGAGCCACCTGCGCCCGGGGAAGTCGAACTTGGCGAAGGCGAAGGCCGCGATCGAGTCGACGAGGAGCACGAGCACGGTCGAGACGCTCGCGACCGCCAGCGTGTTGAGCATCGAGCCGAAGAAGTCGATGCTGTCGAGCACCGTGCGGACGTTGTCCAGCAGGTGCGGGCCGAAGGAGACCTTCGGCGGCGTGCGGTAGATGTCGCGGGTGGTGTTGGTCGCCATGACGATCGTCCAGTAGAACGGGAAGACCGAGACGAGCACAGCGACGATCAGCACGAGGTGCGCGGTGAGCCCCTTGGGGCGCAGCGACCGTACGGTGCGCGTCATGACTTCCTCCCGCGCTGGACGAGGCGCCAGTTGACGACGACGAGCACGAGGATGAGCACGAAGAACGCCCAGACGATGGCGGCCCCGTAGCCGAAGTCGTTGTTGGAGAACGCCGATTGGTAGAAGTAGAGCAAGGTGGTCAGACCCGCCTGGCCGGGGCCGCCGAGATTGGCGTTGGCCGCGTTGCTTCCGAAGAGGACCTGCGGCTCGGTGAAGCTCTGCAGGCCGTTGACGGTCGAGATGACGACCGTGAACAGGATGATCGGGCGCAGGATCGGGACCGTGATGCGCAGGAAGGTGCGCACCGGACCGGCCCCGTCGATCCGCGCCGCCTCGTAGACCTCGCCGGGGATGGCCTGCATCCCCGCCAGGTAGATGATCATGTTGTACCCGGTCCACTGCCAGGTCATCAGCAGCGCGATGACCAGCTTGACGGTCCACGGGTTGCTCATCCACTGGACCTCGGGCAGGCCGGCCATGTGCAGGATCGCGTTGACCAGGCCGAAGTTGTTGCTGAAGACCGCCCCGAAGAAGATCGCGATGGCCACGATCGAGGTGACGTTCGGCAGGAAGAGCGCGATCCGGTAGAAGGACTTGAAGCGCCGTACGGAGTTGAGCAGCGTGGCCAGAACCAGCGCCCCGAGGAGCGTCGGCACCGTCGACAGCACCCAGATGGCCAGGGTGTTGCGGATCGACAGCCAGAAGACCGGGTCGTCCATCAGGAAGCGGAACTGCTGCAGCCCGACGAACTGCATCTCGCCGATGCCGTCCCAGCGGTGGAAGGCCAGGTAGAGCGAGTAGAACACCGGCCAGAGCATGAAGACGCCGAAGACCAGGTAGAACGGCGAGATCGCCAGGTACTGCCGCCAGAAGGACAGCACCCGGCGCCGGTCGGCCCGGGCCGCCGGCCGGGGCAGGTGGTGCGCGGGCGCGGAGCGGCGCGGACGGAAGCGCGGCCGCCCCGGGCCGCCGCCGGTGGCGTCCACCGTGACGGAACCGGGGCCGGTGGTCGAAGGCGCCGCCATGTCAGCGCACGCCCTGCCGCTGCGCGATCTGCCTGGCCTGGGCCACCGCGTCCTTCCAGGCGTCGTCCGGCTTCTTGCCCTTGGTCTCGACGTTGGTCAGCTCCGTCTTGTACGTCGCCATCAGGGCCGCGTCCGCCGGGGCCTCGTACGCCGCCGGGATCGCCTTGGCGGCCGGCCCGAAGACGTCGATGGTCTTCTGGCCGCCGAAGTACGGATCGCCGGCCGTCATCTGCGGCATCGCGTACGCCGCGGGGGCGGCCGGGAAGATCGCGGCGTCGGCGAAGCCGCGGGCGTCGTTGGCGGGGCTCAGCAGCCAGCTGACGACCTTGAAGGCCTGCTCGGGGTTGCGGCACTGGCGCGGCAGCGCCAGGAACGAGCCGCCGAGGTTGGACGGACCGCCCGGCATCGGGGCCACGCGCCACTTGCCCTTGGAGTCGGGGGCGGCGGAGGAGATGTCCAGGGCGTGCCAGGCGGCGCCGAGTTCGGTCGCCAGCGTGCCCTTGGCGATGGCCGCGTTCCAGCTGTTGTCGTTGATCTTGGCGTCGAGGCCGAGCTCGTACGGCCGCACGGCCAGGTCCCAGGCGGCGCGGATGTGGTCCTGGTCGCCGACGAAGTGGTTGCCGCTGTCGACGAAGCGCTGCGTGCCCTGGCCGACGGCGATGTCGAAGACCGCGCTCGCGCTGTTGATCAGCGACGCCGACGGAACGGCCTTGTGCAGCTCCCGTCCGGCGTCGAACCAGTCGTCCCAGGTTTTGATCTGCGCCGCGACCTGTTCCGGCTCGGAGGGCAGCCCGGCCCGCTCGAAGAAGTCAGCGCGGTAGAACATCGCGGTGGGCCCGATGTCGATCGGGAAGCCGATCTGCCGGCCGTCCTCGCTGCGCGCCAGCTTGGTCTTCCACTCCAGGTACTGCGGGGCCACCTCCTTGAAGCCCAGGTCGTTGAGGTCCAGGAAGCGGTTGGCGTTGGGCAGGAAGGAGGCCATGTCCTCGCCCTTGATGCCGGTGATGTCGGGCACGGACTGGCCGCCGGTCAGCGTCGTGAGCAGCTTCTGCTTGAAGTCGCCGCCTATCTGCGCGGACTTCAGGGTCACTTCGGTGAAGTGCGCCTCGGCGTCCTTGACAACCTTGTCACTCAGCCCGCCGCCCCAGTACCAGAGCGTGAGGTTCTTGCCGTTCCTGGTGCCGCCCGCTCCGCCGCCACCGCACGCGGCGGTGAGGCCGGCGGCCGCGGCGGTGAGCACGGTCGCCTGCAGGAATCGTCTGCGGGAAAGGTCCACGGGGTTCTCCTACTGCTCGGGCTGATCGGCGGGGTGCGGGCCGGCGGCGGTCGTCGCGGCGGCCGGCACGGCGTGGTCGAGGAAGGCGTACGCGGAGCGCAGGTCGTCGTTGCCGGGGGAGTCGCGCACGGACCGCCACCAGCGGTCGACGGCGGCCAGGTCCGGTGCGGCGGCGGCGCCCCCGATCCGCCGCACGGACAGCGCGGCGACGAGGTTGGCGAAGCGCAGCCGGTCGGCGAGCGGCCGGCCGGCCAGGGTGGCGGCGACGAGCCCGGCCCCGAAGACGTCGCCGGCGCCGGTGGTGTCGACGGCGTCCACCGGGAGGCCGGCCACCGACGCGCTCTCGCCCGTCGTGGAGTCCACCGCCAGCGCCCCCCCGGCGCCGTCGGTGACCACGGCGAGCGGCACCAGGTCGGCCAGCCGGGACAGCGCCGCCCGCGGGGTGCCGGTGCGGGTGTAGGCCATCGCCTCCTCGGCGTTGGGCATGAAGGCGTGGCACAGGGCCAGCTGTTCCAGCACCGCCGGGCTCCAGCGCTCCGAGGGGTCCCAGCCGACGTCGGCGAAGACCAGGGTGCCCGCGGAGTGCGCGCGCCCCACCCACTCCAGCGGCTCGGCCCCGATGTGGGCGATCGCGGCCCGGCTGGGCGGCGGTTCGCCGATCATGGCGTCCGGGCCCAGCGGGGGCTCCTGGCCGTGGGTGACCAGCGCCCGGTCGCCGTCGTACGCGAGCGAGACGGTCACCGGGGTCGGCCACCCGGCGAAGCGGCGGGAGCGGGAGAGGTCGACGCCCTCGGTGACGGCCAGCTCGTGCCACAGATGCGTGCCGAGCAGGTCCTCGCCGAACGCCGCGGACAGCGACGTGCGCAGTCCCAGCCTGCGCAGCGCGACCGCGAAGTTGGCGATCCCGCCGGGCGACGTGCCCATGCCCTTGGTCCACACCTCGGCGCCCGGCGTGGGAGCCGAGGGGAGCCCGGTGAAACCCAGGTCGAAGAAGAGCAGACCTGACAGGAAGACATCGGCTGCCTCCTCCCGGGTGCTGCCGGCCTGTACCGACCGCGGCATTGCGACCTACCTCTCCAGGGGCACCGGCGCGGGGCGCCCGGTGCTTCGTGTCCCCCCGGTCCAGGCCCGGACGGGGGGACGCCCCGGCCTGAAGTACGCAAGAGCTTGCATGCTGTGCAGTGGTTTGACAAGGGTCAATCACAAACCTGCTCGACTTTGATTGACTTTGCAGAGAGCCCGGGTAGGGTTCGTGCCATGCTCCCCGACCGACGACATGAGCTGATCCTCCGCGCACTGCGGTCGGACGGCCCCACCTCGGTGACCGTGCTGGCCGAGCGGATCGGCGCCAGCCAGGCCACGATCCGCCGCGACCTCATCCAGCTCGAGGACGAGGGCCTGCTGAAGCGGGTCTACGGCGGCGCGGTCCCGCTGACCGGCGAGGACGATCCGTTCCCGGACGTCGCCGCCGTCCGCGTCGAGGCCAAGGACGCCATCGCCGTCCGCTGCGCCGAGATCATCAAGGACGGCGAGACCGTGCTGCTGGACATCGGGACCACCGCCCTGCGGGTCGCCCGGCACCTGCGCGGCCGCTCGCTCACGGTGATCACCAGCAACCTCGCGGTCTACGAGGAGCTGCAGGACGAGAAGGACGTCCAGCTGGTGCTGCTCGGCGGGGTCGTGCGCCGAGAGTACCGATCCCTGGTCGGCTTCCTCACCGAGGACAACCTGCGCCAGATCCGCGCCGACCGGCTGGTCCTGGGCACCAGCGGCATCCGCCCCAACGGGCAGATACTGGACACGACCGCCGTGGAGGTGCCCGTCAAACGGGCCATGATCGCGGCGAGCGACCAGGTGGTGCTCGCGGCGGACGCCGGGAAGTTCCCCGGCACCGGCATGGCCCGCGTGTGCGGGCCCGAGGACATCGACGTCGTGGTGACCAACGCCCCGGCGGACACGACGACCCGGACCTCGCTGCGCGAGGCGGGGGTGGAGGTGGTCGAAGTTTGACTTGTCCGACCGCCTACAGGCAGTGGATTCCAGCGGTCGCCCGTTGGGTTTCCTGCTTCGTCGCCGACTGCCCCGTCCAGGAGGAGTCCCGTTGAGGTCTTACGTCTGCTCCACAGGCAGCTACCGCCAGTCCGGCGGCCAGGACGTTCCTTGCAGCGTTCACATCGCGGTCATGCGTCGCGCCGCACCCGCACGTCCAGGTCCGGACGTGCGGCGGGATCTTCGCCCTCAGGGCTCCGCATGCGGAACACATCCTGCTGCTGGGGAACCAGCGGTCGACGACGATGAGGTCACGCCCGTACCAGGCGCACTTGTACTCCAGCATGGAGCGCAGTTCCGCCCACGAAGCGTCGGAGATGGCGCGCGCGAGCGTGCCGTTCTTCAGCATGTTGCGGACGGTCAGGTCCTCGATCACGACCGTTTGGTTCTCGCGGACGAGTCGAGTGGTGAGCTTGGGGAGAAAGTCGCGCCTGCGATCGGTGATCCGTGCATGGATCCTGGCCACCTTGCGTCGGCACTTGTCGTGATTGCGGGAACTTCTGGCCTTGCGGGCGAGCTCTCGTTGGGCCCTCGCGAGGCGGGCTCGGTCCCGGCGCTCGTGTCGGGGATTGGGGATCTTCTCTCCCGTGGAGAGGGCGACGAGGGAGGTGATTCCCATGTCGACGCCGACCGAGAGATCAGTGTCGGGTCCCGGGGCAATCGCGTCTTCGCACAGCATGGACACGAACCATCGTCCCGCACGGTCGCGGGACACCGTCACCGTCGTCGGCTCTGCCCCCGCAGGCAGGGGGCGGGACCAGCGAATGTCAAGTGGTGTCGTCATCTTGGCCAGCGTCAGATGACCTTTGCGCCACGTGAACGCGCTGCGGGTGTACTCCGCCGTGGCGCGCGACCGCTTCCGCGTTTTGAGGCGCGGGTACCGCGCCCGCCCGGCGAAGAAGTTCGTGAACGCGGTCTGCAGATGACGCAGTGTCTGCTGGAGGGGGACGGAGGAGACTTCGCACAGGAAGGCGAATTCCTCGGTCTTCTTCCACTCCGTCAGGCGGGTCGAGGACTGGCCGTACGACATGCGGAGCCGTTCGCTGTTCCAAGCGGCGGTACGTTCCTCCAGTGCTTTGTTGTACACGAGGCGGACGCAGCCGAACGTGCGGGACAGCTCTGCAGCCTGCTCGTCCGTGGGGTAGAAGCGGTATTTGAAGGCCCGTTTGACCTGCGTCACGCGACGTATTCCATCAATTCAGCTAGAACGCATGCGATTTGTTGCGCGATCGCAGTAGTGCGCTCCGCCATTTCGCGACTCCGATTCATGGATGCGTTTCCAAGCCCGGTTACAGCCGGGGGCTCCCACGCAAGGAGTTTGCGATGAAGCTCACGATTCTCGGCGGTGGCGGGTTCCGCGTCCCGCTGGTCCACCGCGCCCTGCTGGAGGACCGCGCGGAGGGCCGGGTCACCCACGTGACCCTGCACGACCTCGACCCCGCACGCCTGGACGCCATCGTCCGGGTGCTGCGGCAGCAGGCGCAGGGGTACCCCGACGCGCCAGGGATCACCGTCACCACCGACCTCGACGAGGCGGTCACCGGCGCCGACTTCGTCTTCTCCGCGATCCGCGTCGGCGGCCTCGCCGGACGCGTCGTCGACGAGCGCGTCGCCCTCGACGAGGGTGTCCTCGGCCAGGAGACGGTCGGCCCCGGCGGCATCGCCTACGGGCTGCGCACCATCCCCGTCGCCGTCGACATCGCCCGCCGCATCGCGCGGCTCGCCCCCGACGCCTGGGTCATCAACTTCACCAACCCCGCCGGGATGGTCACCGAGGCCATGTCCCACCACCTCGGCGACCGCGTCATCGGCATCTGCGACTCGCCCGTCGGCCTCGGCAGGAGGGTGGCGCGCGCCCTGGGGGTCGACCCGGACCGCGCCTGGTTCGACTACGCGGGCCTGAACCACCTCGGCTGGCTGCGCGCGGTGCGCGTGGACGGGGTCGACCTGCTCCCGCGCCTGCTGGCCGACGAGACGGCGCTCACCTCCTTCGAGGAGGGCAAGCTCTTCGGCGCCGAATGGCTGCGCACCCTGGGCTCGGTCCCCAACGAGTACCTGAACTACTACTACTCCAACCGCGAGACCGTGGCCGCCGCGCGCGACGCCGAGCACACCCGGGGCGCCTTCCTCCTGGAGCAGCAGCAGCGCTTCTACGAGACGATGCGCGCCCCGGGCACCGAGCCCTTCGCGGCCTGGGACGCCACCCGCCTGGAACGCGAGACGACCTACGGCGCCGACGTGCGCGAGGCCGCGGGAGCCGGCGAACGCGACTCGTGCGACCTGGAGTCCGGCGGCTACGAGAAGGTCGCCCTCGCCCTGATGCGGGCCATCGCCCTCGACGAGCGCACCACGCTGATCCTCAACGTCCGCAACCGCCGCGCCCTGGAGCCGCTCGACGCCGAGGCCGTCGTGGAGGTGCCCTGCCACGTGGACGCCAACGGCGCCCGCCCGATCGTCGGCGATCCGCTGCCCGGCCACGCCGTGGGCCTGGTCAGCTCCGTCAAGGCCGTCGAGCGCGACGTCATCCTGGCCGCCACCACCGGCGAGCGCGCCGCCGCCCTGCGGGCCTTCGCGCTGCACCCGCTCGTCGACTCCGTCGCCGTCGGCCGGCGTCTGCTCGACGGCTACCGCAAGCACGTACCCGAACTCGCCTACCTCCGGGACTGAGGGGACCAGCACCCATGCACGACGACCGCAAGCAGGTCGAGGCGCGCCTCGACCGCGTCCTCGAACAGCGCATCCGCCCGGCGGTGTACGCCGCGTCGGTGCCGCTGACGCTCACCGCGTGGCACGTGGACGGCGAACCCGTACCCGTGGCCGAGGCGTTGGCCGCCGGGTACGAGCCCTTCGCGGTCGGCGACCGCTGGGGCACCCCCTGGTCGACCAGCTGGATACGCGCCCTGGGCACCGTCCCCGAGCAGTGGGCCGGCCGGCGCGTCGAGGCCGTCTTCGACCTCGGCTTCATCGGCGACTGGCCCGGCGGCCAGGCCGAGGCCCTGGTGCACGACGCCTCCGGCACCCCGGTCAAGGGCATCGAACCGCGCAACCAGTACGTGCCCGTCGCGAACCCCGCGGCCGGCGGCGAGCCGGTGGAACTGCTGCTGGAGGCCGCCGCCAACCCCGACATCCTGGCGAAGGGCTTCCTACCGACCCCGCTCGGCGACCGGCTCACCGCGCCCGCGGAACCGCTGTACACGATGGCCCGCGCGGACCTCGCCGTCCTCGACGAGGACGTGTGGCACCTCGTCCTCGACATCGAGGTCGCGGGCGAGCTGATGCGTGAGCTGTCCACGGCCGAGCCGCGCCGCCACGAACTGCTGCGCGCCCTGGAGCGGATGCTCGACGCCCTTGACATCGCGGACGTCGCCGGCACCGCCGCCGCGGCCCGCGCCGAACTCGCCGGGGTGCTGTCCCGGCCCGCCCACGCCAGCGCCCACACGCTGTCCGCGGTCGGCCACGCCCACATCGACAGCGCGTGGCTGTGGCCGCTGCGCGAGACCAAGCGCAAGACCGCCCGCACCTTCTCCAACGTCACCGCGCTCGCCGCCGACTACCCGGAGCTGGTCTTCGCCTGCTCCCAGGCCCAGCAGTACGCCTGGGTCAAGGAGCGCGACCCGGAGGTGTACCGGCGCATGCAGGAGGCGGCGAAGGCCGGCAACTGGGTGCCGGTCGGCGGCATGTGGGTGGAGGCCGACGGCAACCTGCCGGGCGGCGAGGCGATGGCCCGCCAGCTGATCCACGGCAAGCGCTTCTTCGCCGAGGAGTTCGGCGTCGAGTGCCGGGGGGTGTGGCTGCCCGACTCCTTCGGCTACACCGGCGCGTACCCGCAGATCGCCCGGCTGGCCGGGATGGAGTGGTTCCTCACGCAGAAGATCTCGTGGAACCAGACGAACAAGATGCCGCACCACACCTTCTGGTGGGAGGGCATCGACGGCACCCGCATCTTCACGCACTTCCCGCCCGTCGACACCTACAACGCGGTGTTCTCCGGCGAGGAGATGGCCCACGCCGTGCGCAACTACGCCGACAAGGGCGGCGGCACGCGCTCCCTGGTCCCCTTCGGGCACGGCGACGGCGGGGGCGGCCCCACCCGCGAGATGCTGGAGAAGGCCCGGCGCCTGCGCGACCTGGAGGGCTCGGCCAAGGTCGTCGTCCAGGACCCGGACACCTTCTTCCGCGAGGCCCGGGCGGAGTACGAGGACGCCCCGGTGTGGTCCGGCGAGCTCTACCTGGAGCTGCACCGCGCCACCTACACCAGCCAGGCCCGCACCAAGTCCGGCAACCGGCGGGGCGAGCACCTGCTGCGCGAGGCCGAGTTGTGGGCGGCCACGGCCGCGCTGCGCGACCCCTCGTACGCGTACCCGTACGAGGACCTCGACCGGCTGTGGAAGACGGTCCTGCTCCACCAGTTCCACGACATCCTGCCCGGCTCCTCCATCGCCTGGGTGCACCGCGAGGCCGAGGCGACCTACGCCGGCCTGAAGGAGGAGCTGGAGGCGATCACCGCGACCGCCGCAGCGGTGGTGGCCGGCGACCCCGGCACCGGGCCGTCGGCGCCGTGGGTGTTCAACACCTCACCCCGGCCCCGGGCGGAGGTCGTCGCCGTACCGGCGGCGCCGGACGGGGCCGAGGGCCAGCCGCTCGCCGACGGCCGGGTGGCGGTCTTCGCCGAGCTGCCCGCCTCCGGGGCGGGGCCGGTCGTGGCGGCCGAGCCGGGCGGCAAGGTGACCGTCACCGGCCGTGTCCTGGACAACGGGCTGGTCCGCGTCGAACTCGACGACGACGGCCTGCTCACCTCGGTGTTCGACCTGACCGCGGGCCGAGAGGTGCTGGCCCCCGGCGAGCGCGGCAACCTGCTGCGGCTCCACACCGACCTGCCCAACCAGTGGGACGCCTGGGACATCGACCGGCACTACCGGCGGCAGTACACCGACCTGACGTCCGCGGACGCGATCACCGTCGTGGAGGAGGGCCCGCTGGTCGGCGCCATCCGCGTCGAGAGGTCCTTCGGGGGCTCCCGCCTCGCGCAGACCGTACGGCTGCGCGCGGGCAGCCCGCGGATCGACTTCGAGACGGAGATCGACTGGCACGAGAGCGAGAAGATCCTCAAGGCGGCCTTCCCGCTGGACGTGCACGCCGACCGGAGCGCCGCGGAGATCCAGTTCGGGCACGTCTTCCGGCCCACGCACACCAACACCAGCTGGGACGCGGCCCGTTTCGAGGTCTTCTGCCACCGGTGGGTGCACGTAGCGGAGCCCGGGTACGGCGTGGCCGTGCTCAACGACTCCACCTACGGCCACGACGTCACCCGCGCCTCCCGCGAGGACGGCGGCACCACCACGACGCTGCGGCTCAGCCTCGTGCGGGCGCCCCGCGTGCCCGACCCGCACGCCGACCAGGGCACGCACCGGATGACGTACGCGCTGCTGCCCGGCGCGGCCGTGGAGGACGCCGTGGCGGGCGGCTACGAGCTCAACCTGCCGTTGCGTGTCACCGCCGGGACGGCGGGCACCGGGCCGGTCGCGCCCCTGGTGACCCTGGACGGCACGCGGGCCGCGATCGAGGCGGTCAAGCTCGCCGACGACCGGTCCGGCGACGTGGTCGTGCGGCTGTACGAATCGCTGGGCGGGCGCGCCGAGACCACCCTGCGCGCCTCGTTCCCGGTGGAGCGGGTGCGGGTGACCGACCTGCTGGAACGCCCGCTGGAGGGGGAGAGCGCGCAGCTCGGGCCCGACGGAGGCGTCCGGGTGTCCCTGCGGCCTTTCCAGATCCTCACCCTGCGTCTCACACCGCGCGCGTAACCGCCCCACCGCCCGGAACGGTCCGGCCTCCCCCCGCCCGACCGTTCCGGCCGTCGGGGGCGTGCGCACCACGCCCGCCCCCGACGGCGCGCCGCCCGGCCGCCGCCCCGTGCCGTCGCAACTCGTCCTCCCCGGCGCCGTTCGCGCCGCACCGCGGGCCCCGGCCCGCGGCCGCCGGGCCACCCGGGCGACGCCGCCCCGGACCTCGTCGCCACGCGGCCCGCCGTCACCGCGCCCCACCGCGAACCGACCGCTCCCGGGAGGGAACCCCCATGCAGGACCGCCGCCCCGCAAGCGCAGAGCCCGCCGTTCCGATCGACCCGTGGGACGCCCCCGAGCTGACCGGCTGGCGCCGGCTGCCCATGCACGCCGTCGTCCGTCCCGACACGCCGCGCGTACCGCTGGACGGGCGCTGGCGCTTCCAGCTGCTGCCCACCCCGCGCACCCCGCTCGCCGACCGCTGGGCGGAGACGGACGTGCCCGGCTGCTGGACCGTCCAGGACTTCGAGGACGTCCACGGCGTGCGCGACCTGCCGCACTACACCAACGTGACGATGCCCTTCCCCGACCTGCCGCCCTCACCGCCGGCGGGGCGCAACCCGACCGGGGTGTACGAGCGGGTGGCCGTGATACCCGCCGACTGGGCGGGGCGGCGGGTCGTGCTCCACGTCGGGGCCGCCGAGAGCGTGCTGATCGCGCACGTCAACGGCACCGCCGTCGGGGTGGGCAAGGACTCCCACCTCGCCTCGGAGTTCGACGTCACGCACGCGGTGCGCCCGGGGGAGCGCAACACCGTGCGGCTGACGGTCGTCAAGTGGTCCGACGCGACCTTCCTGGAGGATCAGGACCAGTGGTGGCACGGCGGCATCACCCGCTCCGTCCACCTCTACGCCACCGACCCGCTCCACCTGGCGGACGTGGGGATCACGGCCGTGCCCGGCGGCAGCCTCGACGTCGCGGTCACGGTCCGCGGCGGGGCGGGCGCGCTCCCGGCGGGATGGAGCGTGTCGGGGCTGCTCCGCACCCCGGACGGCATCCTGCGGCTCCCCGCCGACGAGGCCTTCGCGCGAGCGAACGTCGCGAGCGAGCGCGTCTCGGACTTCCTGGGAGAGGCCCGTATCCGGGCAACCGTGCCCGGTGTGCGGCCGTGGAGCGCCGAGACGCCGCATCTGTACGACCTGACCGTGCGGTTGCACCGTGCGGACGGCAGCGTGGCCGACGAGTCGTGCCACCGCGTCGGGTTCCGCCGCGTGGAGATCTCCGGGGCCGACCTGCTGGTCAACGGCGTCCGGGTCTACTTCCGCGGGGTCAACCGGCACGACTTCCACCCGCTGACCGGGCGCGTGGTCGACGCCGATGAGATGCGGGCCGACCTGTGCCTGCTCAAGCGGCACGGCTTCAACGCCGTGCGCACCGCGCACTACCCGCCCGACCCCGCGCTGCTCCGCCTCGCCGACGAACTCGGCCTGTACGTCGTGGACGAGGCCGACATCGAGACCCACGACCACGCCCACGAGCTGGCCGACGACCCCCGCTACCTGGGGGCGTTCACCGACCGCGTGGCCCGGATGGTGCTGCGCGACCGCAACCACCCCAGTGTCGTCGTCTGGTCGCTGGGCAACGAGAGCGACCACGGCGCCAACCACGACGCCGCCGCGGGCTGGCTGCGGCGCACCGACCCCACCCGTCCCGTGCAGTACGAGGGCGCGATCAAGGACGCCTGGGAGGAGCCGCAGTCCGCGAGCGACATCATCTGCCCGATGTACGCCTCCATCGAGGAGATCACGGCCGGTCCGCACTCCAAGCCCCTGATCCTGTGCGAGTACTCGCACGCCATGGGCAACAGCAACGGCTCCCTGGCCGACTACTGGCGGGCCATCGAGTCCACCCCCGGTCTGCAGGGCGGCTTCGTCTGGGAGTTCCGGGACCACGGCATCCTCCAGCGGCTCACCGGGGACGGGGCCGGCCGCCCGGCCGGTCCCGGCGCCCCCGCCGACGCGTACGCCGACGGGGTGACGGCCCCCGGCTACCGCTGGGCGTACGGCGGGGACTTCGGCGACACCCCGCACGACGGCGCCTTCTGCGCCGACGGCCTGGTCCTGCCCGACCGGACGCCCAAGCCCGCGATGGCCGAGCACCGTGAGATCGCCGCCCCGCTGCGGCTGGAGCTCACCCCCGACCGCCGCGAGGCGCGGATCGCCAACCGGCAGCACTTCGCCTCTCTGGCGTGGCTGAGCGCGCGGTGGCACATCGGCGACCGCGGTACCGCCCCCGCGCGGCTGCCGGACCTCGCGCCGGGGGAGAGCGCGGTGGTGCCGCTGCCCACCAGCCTGCTGCCGCACGGCGACTCGCACCTGACGCTGCGCGTCACGACGGCGCGGGACCTGCCGTGGGCGCCGCGCGGCACGCTGGTGTGCGCCCCGCAGGTGGTGCTCGCCGAGGACCACCGGGACCTGCTCACCCGGGCGGGCGCCGTGCTCGCCGCGGACGGGGCGGGGGCGGTGCGACTCGACGACGCCGGACTGCTCAGGCATCCGCTGCTCACCGCCCCGCCCGTGCTGACGCTGTGGCGGGCCCCCACCGACAACGACGAGTGGGGCGGCATCGCCGCTCGCTGGCGCGCCTGGGGTCTGCACGCGCTGGAACGCACCCTGGTGTCGGTCGGCCGGGAGGGCGCGAGCGTGGTGGTGCGCTCGGCGTACGCGACGGACGGCGCGGGCACCGTCGGCCACGAGCAGGTCATCACGCCGCTGGCGGACGGGGGCCTGCTCGTCGACGAGACCGCGGTGCTGCCGGAGGCGCTGACCGACCTGCCGCGGGTCGGCACCGTCTTCGAGACCGTGGCGGGGCTCGACACCCTGGAATGGTTCGGGCGGGGCCCCGGCGAGACGTACCCCGACCGGTGCGCGGGCGCGACGGTGGGGCTCCACCGGGCGGACGTGGACGCGCTGTTCACGCCGTACCTGAGGCCGCAGGAGAGCGGCGGACGGCACGACGTGCGGCGCTTCACCCTCACCGGGGCCGCGCCGGGGATCGCCGTCCACCTGGACGTACCGCGCCAGGTGAGCGTCACCCGCCACCGCGCCGCGGAGCTCACGGCCGCCGCCCACCACGACGAACTCGTGCCGCGTGCCACGTGCGTGGTCCACCTGGACGCCGCCCACCGCGGGGTCGGTACCGCCTCCTGCGGCCCCGACACCCTTCCGGCGTACCGGGTGGGCCCGGGCACCCATCGCTGGTCGTGGACGCTGCAGCCGCTCTGACGGGAGGTCACCGGCACGTGAGCAGCGGGGACTTCCGGATTGGTGCAGACCATTGACCTCATTGGTCTAGTCCTTCTAGGGTGTCCCCGCACCCACGCGCGCTCACGACCGCTTCCTCACCAGAGGTGACTCCATGCCCAGACAGCAGGGATCACGGTTCCGCAGAGCCATGGTCGGCCTCGTCGCCGCCGGCACCGCGCTGCTCACCGCGAGCCTGGTCACCGGCCCCGCCGTGGCGCAGCCGGCCCCCGCGGCGGCGTCCCACGGCCACCACGCCCCGCACACCGCGGGAGCCTCGCCGAAAGTCGTCGGCTACTTCATCGACTGGGGCGTCTACGCCCGCGACTACCACGTCAAGAACATCGTCACCTCGGGCGCCGCCTCCCGGCTCACCCACATCAACTACGCCTTCGGCAACGTGACGGACGGAAAGTGCGCCGTCGGCGACCCCTGGGCGGACTACCAGAGGCCCTACGACGCGGCTGGCAGCGTCGACAGCGTCGCCGACGGCACCGAGGAAGGCGCGCTGCACGGCAACTTCAACCAGCTGCGCAAGCTGAAGAAGAAGTACCCGCACCTCAAGATCCTCTGGAGCTTCGGCGGCTGGACCTGGTCGCCCGGCTTCACCGAGGCCGCGGCCGACCCGAAGGCCTTCGCCGACTCCTGCTACGACGTGGTCGAGGACCCGCGCTGGGCCGACGTCTTCGACGGCATCGACCTCGACTGGGAGTACCCCAACGCCTGCGGCATGTCGTGCGACACCAGCGGCCCGAGCGCGTACAAGGACCTGATGGCCGCCGTTCGCCACCGCTTCGGCAAGAAGAACCTGGTCACCGCCGCCATCACGGCCGACGCCTCGGACGGCGGCAAGATCGACGCCGCCGACTACGCGGGCGCGGCGAAGTACGTCGACTGGTACAACCCCATGACCTACGACTACTTCGGCACCTGGTCCGCCACCGGCCCGACCGCCCCCCACTCGCCGCTCACGTCCTACCGCGGCATCCCGGCGAAGGGCGCCAACGCGGCGGCGACCGTCCACAAGCTGCGTGGCCTCGGCATCCCGGCCCGCAAGCTCCTGCTCGGCCTCGGCTTCTACGGCCGCGGCTGGACCGGTGTGACGCGGACGGCGCCCGGCGGCGACGCCACCGGCCCCGCCCCCGGCACCTGGGAGGCGGGCAGCGAGGACTACAAGGTCCTCAAGACCCACTGCCCTGCCACGCGGGTGGTCGCCGGCACCGCGTACGGCCGCTGCGGCGACGAGTGGTGGAGTTACGACACCCCACTCACCCTCCGGGGCAAGGCGGCCTGGGCGAAGTCGCAGGGACTCGGCGGCGCCTTCTTCTGGGAGCTCAGCGGCGACACCGCCGACGGTGAGCTGATCAACGCGCTCGGCCGCGGCCTGCGCTGATCCCACCGCACGCACGTCGTGAGGTCCGGCCGCCACGGGGGCGGCCGGGCCTCACGGCGTTCTGCTTCAGCGCGCGGCGCCGAAGTCCTGCGTCCAGTAGTTGCCGGGCTGCGCCAGCGCGATCCCTATTTCCTTGAAGGAGCAGTCCAGTATGTTCCGCTTGTGGCCGGGGCTGGCCATCCAGGCGCTCATCACACTGGAGGCGGAGGAGTAGCCGTAGGCCACGTTCTCGCCGTAGCGGCTCCAGTCGTAGCCCACCGAGGAGATGCGGTCGGCGGGTGACGAACCGTCGGAGCCGGTGTGCGACATGTTCCGGTGCGAGGCCATGTCCTTGCTGTGGTCCTGCGCGGCCTCGTTCAGCTTGGCGTTGACCTTCAGGGCCGTGCAGCCGGCCTTGGCCCGCTCCTGGTTCACCAGGTCGAGCACGGTGGCCGAGGCTCCCGTCAGCGTGGCGCCCGAACCCGCGGCCGGCGCGGCGGACGGTGCCGAAGAGGGCGCCGACGACGGCGCGGAGGCGGGGGCCGAGGGCGCGGCGGAGGGAGCCCAGGACGGCTTCCCGCCCCCCTGGCCGCCCTTCGTCCACGTCCCGTCGGAGGAGCCGTTCGCGGATCCGTTCCAGGACCCGCCCCACGAGCCGTGGTTCCAGCGGCCCTGGCCCTGCGCCTGGGACTGGGACCCGTCGTGCCGCGGGCCCTGCTGGCCGCCGACACAGGCCATGGCCACCGAGGGCACACCCACGGCGGCGACGGCGAGGGCTGCGACCGTTGTCTTCCGGAAGCGCATCGTCCGGCGGTGCTTCGTCATTGCGTGACCTCACTCGAAGGTTCGGTGTGCGTGTTCACGACCCGCCTGACTGCCATGACGGCTGGCGGGCCCGCCCATTGTGTGGACCGTCCCGAACATCGGGCAATGAAAGATCGGTACTACGCGGACTCGTAGCCGCGACGGCTCTTGCGCCCGGCGGGTGGGCGTGCCGCGCCTTCGTGTCCCTGTCCCGGACAAGACCTGATGGACCCTCAGTTCGCTGTCCCCGCCCCGGAAGCAGCCCGTGACGCCGAACGGATCGGAGGCCGTCGCCCCCCTGTGCGAATAATGTCCCATTCCGTTCCGGATAGAGGTTATATGCCGCGTGGGAGCCGGCTACTAAGTCGCACCGTAACCACCCAATCCAGCGTGAGGGACCTCACAGGGCCTCCCGGGAACAGTGCCGCGGTGGCCGTCACGGAGGCACCGCAGGGCACAATCACCGCATGCGACACATCCTCGTCATCGGCATCGGCGCGGGCGATCCCGAACACCTCACCCTTCAGGCGGTCAAGGCGATCGGCCGTACGGACGTCTTCCTCGTCCTCGGCAAACCGGAGGAGCGCCAGGACCTGATCCGTCTGCGCCGCCGGATGCTCGACGAGCACGCCCGCCCCGGCCACCGCCTCGTCGAGGTCCCCGACGCCGAGCGCGACCGCGGCGCACCCGGCTACGCGGAGGCCGTCGAGGACTGGCGCCGCCGCCGCGCCGACCTGGTGGCGGGCCTCCTCGACGCCCACCTCGGCCCCGGTGAGACCGGCGCCTTCCTGGTCTGGGGCGACCCCTCCCTGTACGACAGCGTGATCGCCGTCGTCGAGGAGGTGCTCGCCCGCCGGCCCGGCTCCTTCACCCACGAGGTCGTACCGGGCATCAGCAGCGTCGCCGCCCTCGCCGCCCGCCACCGCCTGACCCTCACCCGGGTCGGCCGCCCGCTGCAGATCACCACCGGACGCCGCCTCGCCGAGGGCTTTCCCGAGGACGCCGACGACGTGGTCGTGATGCTCGACGGCCGCGCCGCCTTCGCCGGGATCGACCCCGAGGGCCTCGACATCCACTACGGCGCCTACCTCGGTACCGAGGACGAGATCCTCCTGTCCGGACCGCTCGCCGAGACCTCCGAACGCATCCTCCGCGCCCGTACCGAGGCCCGGGAGCGCAAGGGCTGGATCATGGACACCTATCTGCTGCGCCGCCGCACCGACGAGCCGGGCTGAACCACGCGCAGCGCGCGGCGTACGGTCCTGCGATACGGACGTATCAGCCCTTACTGTGACATCCGGTACTGAGCCCCTGTGTACGGGATGAGGTCGAGGACGTGCCGTTCGCGGAGGCGGCCGGCGGTGGCGGGCCCGCGTCCGCCGCCGTGCCGGGCCCCGGTGCCGGGCCGTGGTCGCGGGCGCCGCTGCTCGCGGTGTGCGCCGGCTACTTCATGGTCATCCTTGACGTGACCGTCATCAACGTCGCGGTGCCCGTGGTGGGCCGCGAGCTGTCGGCCTCCCTCACCGGGATCCAGTGGATCACCGACGGGTACACGATGGTGTTCGCGGGCCTGCTGCTCACCGGCGGGGCGCTCGGCGACCGGCTCGGCAACCGCCGGGTCTTCTGCACCGGCGTGGCCGTGTTCACCGTGTCCTCCGCGGCGTGCGCGCTCGCACGGGACGCCCCGGCCCTGGTCGCCGCTCGGCTGGCCGAGGGACTCGGCGCCGCACTCATCGTGCCCGGCTCCCTGGCGCTGCTCCAGCAGGCCTACCCGCTCCCCGCCGCGCGGTCGCGGGCCGTCGGGCTGTGGGGCTCGATGGCCGGCATCGCCGCCTCCGCGGGGCCGCTGCTCGGCGGGCTGCTCGTGTCCACGGTGGGCTGGCGGTGGGTCTTCCTGGTCAACCTCCCCGTCGGCGTCGCCTGCCTGGTGCTGACGCTGCGGCACGTGGCGCCCTCGCCCCGGCGGGCCGACCGGGCGCTGGACTGGCCCGCGCAGTGCGCCGTCGTGGCCATGGTCGCCCTGCTGACCGCCGTGCTCAACGAGGCCGGGCGGCGCGGGTGGACCGATCCGGCGGTCCTCACCGGCGCCGGCCTCGCCCTCCTCGCCGCGGCGGCGTTCACGGTGCGTGAGCGGCTGGCCCGCGCACCCGCGATCCCGCCCCGCATGCTGCGCTCCCGGGCGGTCGGCGGCGGCTCGCTGACCGGGCTGCTGTTCAACTTCGCCTTCTACGGCATGGTGTTCACCGCCAGCCTCTCCTTCCAGCACCAGCGCGGCTACAGCGCGCTGGGCACCGGCCTCGCCCTCTTCCCGGCCGTGGCGACGACGATGTTCGCCTCCGTCCTGTCCGGGCGGCTGGCCCGCAGGACAGGGGACCGCCCGCTGGTCGTCAGCGGCATGCTGCTGGGCGCACTCGGACTCGCCGGCTGGGCCGCGGCCGGCCCCGACCCAGCCTACCCGCTGCTCGTCGCCCCCATGATGGCCGCGGGCTTCGGCACCTCCTTCGCCCTCACCGGCACGACCACCACCGTGATGGCGGCCGCACCCCCCGGCTGCTCGGGCACGGCCTCCGCGCTGTTCAACACCGCCCGCCAAATCGGCAGTGCCGCAGGTGTGGCCTTCGGCGGCACCCTCCTGGCCACCGCCGCCGACCAGGGCAGGGGCCTGCGCCTGTCCATGGCCGCCGGCGCCCTCGCCTACCTGACCGCCGCCGCCCTGGCCCTGCGGTGCGTCCCCCGGAAGTCCTAGGCTCTCCCCGCGCACCTGGTCGACGAGGCGGGACCGCCCCCGACGCGCCCGGTCCACCTCTGTCAGAACGATCCCGGCACGCGCGAGGACCCGCGAAGGGCGAGACGCTGCTGGGCGGTCACCGCGCTGCGCCTCCCGCGCCGCGCCGATGACGCGCACGGCGCAGCCCGAGGAGGGAGCCGACCGCACGACCTCGGCGAACGTCGGCGAACTCCGGTGGCGGGGGCGCCGTTACGTCGTCGCCTGCCGGCCCTGCGGCGAGGCCGCGTTCGTCCTGCAGCCGACCGCTCCCCGGCCGTCGTCGGGTTCCGGCTGCGCGGAACGGTCCCCGCCTTCGCGCGGTCGACTCCGGGCGGAGGGCCGGTCGCCCGAGGACGTCACCACGGGCACCGGTGAGGCCGGGAGCGGTGCCGCGCCCGCGTACCGTGCGACGAGGCTCAGCGGCGCCGGCTCGGGCGGCGCCGGCCGGACCCCGGTCGCCGACGGCGCGGGCCCCAGGCGCGACCAGCTCCGCTCGTCGCCCCACACCGAGAGCGGATCGACGTAGGGGCGCAGCAGACCGGTCAGCACCGGGTCACCGCGGCCCGCGAGTTCGTCCGAAGCCAGCTTCCGCGCCACCCCGGCGAGGAAGTCGGCGAGCTGGATGCGCGCGTCATGACGCGACTCGGCCAGCCGGAGCCCCGCCAGACGACGGCCCGGGGGCAGTGACGCGCCGAGCCGCGTGATCCGTTCCTCGGTGAGCGTGTTCTGCCGGTCGTGCACGATGTGCACCGGCGCCCCGCCCTCACCCCAGCGCGCGACCGTGCGCTCCAGCGCGGGGAAGAGCGGATCCAGCGGTTCCACCGCCCCTGGCTCGGCCGCGAGCCGCGCCCGGAACGCCTCCGCCCGGGGCCTCGCCCGCCGCAGCACCGCGAGGACCCCGGACGAACCCGCGTCCCCGCCGGGTGCCGGACGCAACTCCTCCAGCGCCCGGTAGAAGGCGTCGACGGGTGCTTCCCCGTCCTCGTGGTTCCTGCGGCGCACCAGGTCGTTGCCGGCCCGGAGGAACGCCCGCCACCCCGAGGGCTCCACGGCGCCGCGCCCCTCGCGGTAGAGCGCCGCCGCCGTGGCCGCCGCGGCAGGGCCGCCGTCCAGCACGTCGAGGACCGCCAGGAGCACGAAGTACGACTTGTCGACGAGGTGCACGGACGCATGACCGTGCAACGGGCCCGCGGGTCCCAGCAGCCACTCCAGCACCGCCCGGTGCTTCTCCCGCAGCAGGTGGTTGGCCTTGTACTCCTCCGCGGGAGACCTGATGCGCTCCCGTATCTCCCGCAGCGCCCCGGCGGCGGCGTCTCCCGCGACGCACACACCCGCGTGGGCGAAGACATCCGTGTTCCCGCTGATCAGGTTCTCGCCGTCCGAACCCGACTCGTCGCAGGCGACCTCCAGGAACATCACGCGCCCATCATCGCGTCCGCCCTCCGTCGCCACCACGCATTTTGCGGCCCCTCCCGGCTCGCGGGGGCGGCGACATCGTGCGCGGGACTCGAAAGCGCCACGCCCGCATCGACCGTCGCGTCCCGGAGTCCTCCCGCTCCGCGCGGGCGCCCCCGATTAAGCGATGGCTCCGCTGGTTCCCGCGCTTCTACAGTGAGCGCGCACCAGAACGTCACGGGGGATTCCGGCACCATGCGCACGCACTATCCACGCACACCGCATCTGCCCTGGTCGCCAGGGGCCACTCCCGACGACGTACGCGCCGGGGACCCCGGCGCGCTGCGGGGCCGCGAGGTCGTCGTCACCGAGAAGCTCGACGGCGAGAACACCACCCTCTACCGGGACGGGATGCACGCCCGGTCGCTCGACTCCGCCCACCACCCCTCCCGGGCGTGGGTCAAGGCGCTCCAGGGACGGATCGGCCCGCTCCTCCCGCCCGGCCTGCGGGTGTGCGGGGAGAATCTGTACGCCCGGCACTCCCTCGCCTACGAGGGCCTGGACAGCTGGTTCCACGGCTTCTCCGTCTGGGACGGCGACCGGTGCCTGGACTGGGACCGCACGGTCCGCTTCCTGCGGGGGCTCGGGATCCCGGTGCCGCCCGTGCTGTGGCGCGGCACGTACGACGAACGCGCGCTGCGCGCCCTGCGCCTGGACACCACACGCCAGGAGGGCTACGTCGTCCGCACCGTCGAGGGCTTCCCCTACGAGGAGTTCGGCCGCCGTGTCGCCAAGTGGGTGCGGGCCGGCCATGTGACGACCGGCACCCACTGGATGCACGCCCCCGTCGTCGAGAACGGGCTGGGCCCCGCCGCCCCGTTGTGGGCGGTGCGCTCCGGCGCGGCTCCCGACGCCGGAGCGCTCGCCTCAGCGGTGGGCCTCGCCGTCACCGACTCCGACTCCGGCTCCGGCTCCGACGCCTACTGCGACCCCGGCTCCGCCGACCGCGCCGCCGACGTCTCCGCCCGGCTGGACGGCCTTCGCCGCACCGGGGACGCCCGCCTGTCCGGGGTCCTCGCCGCCCTGCTGCACGACATCCCCCGCGCCCGCCTGGCGGCCCGCCTCGCCGGACCGCTCGGCATGCCGCAGGCCCGGCGCGTGGCCGACCTGGCCGGACTCCACCCGGCGCTGCAGCGCCCGTACCCCGACGAGGACCGGGCGGCCGGTCTCGCCCGCATGGCGCTCGCCGCGGACCTCGGCGTCCTGCACGCCGTGGCGGCCGCGGCGGCGCCCGACCGCGAGGCCCGTGAGCAGACCGAGTGGTCGGCTCTGCACGCCGAGGAGGCGGGCCTGCTCGGCCCCGACCCGCTCGGCCCGCTGCGCCACGGACTGCGCGCGGCCCTCGCGGACCTCGACCACGAGGCCGCGGACCGCTGCTGGGCCGAGGCCCGCGCGGCGTACGCCGCCGGGCGGATCGGCGGCGCGCAGGAGGCCGTGGCCGCGACCTGGCGGTGGCGTACCGGGGAGTTCCCCCGCCTGATCCACCTGACGGGACCCGCGGGCAGCGGCAAGAGCACCTTCGCCGGCACCCTGCCCGCCGGCGTCGTCCGCATCGCCCTCGACGACCTGCGCCTCGCTCGCGGTTCCCGCGCCGACCAGCGCGCCAACGCCGACGTCCTGCGCGAGGGACTGCGCCGGCTCGACAGCGCTCTGGCCGGGCGTGCGACGGTGGTGTGGGACGCGACGTCCCTCACCCCGCACCAGCGCTCCCTGGTACACGCGGTGGCCCGCCGCCGCGACGCCCTGGTCACGCACGTGGTGAACCTGGCCGGCGAGGAGGAGCTGGCCCGGCGCAACGCCCGGCGCGCCCACCCGGTGCCGCCGGCCGTACTGACCGCGCAGGCCCGCCGGTTCGCCCCGCCGTACCCCGGCGAGGCCCACCGCACCTGGTACGTCGGCGCGGACGGCGCCGTCGGCGACACCGACGGCTCGCTCGGCGGCACCGCGACCGGACAGGAGGCGTGACATGCGCACCAGCGAGGAGATCTACCACCGGGTCCGCTGGGACGCCCGGTTCGACCCGGCGCGCTTCGTGATCGGCGTGCACCAGCGCAACGCCGCGCCCAAGCGGATCCCGCTGCCCGCCTTCGTGCCGGGCGGCGACATCCCCTGGCACCGCGTGCTGTTCGTCGAGGCGGACGGAGAACTCGTCTGGGACCGGGCCACCGGCACCGACCGCATCGACGCCACCGGCGCAGGGCGGATCCGCGACCCCCGCCTGCTGCGCCCGCCGTTCTTCGCCGCCCGTGTCCCGCACGCCTGGGACGAGGACGGGCAGACCTGGCGACCGGTCGAGCGGCCGGCCGCCGTCCGGACGGGACCGGCGGACGGCGGCCGACTGCGCGTCCTGACCTGGAACACCTTGTGGGACCGGTACGACGGCCACCGGATCGGCACCGCCCGCCGCCGCCCCCTGCTGCTGCGCGCACTGGAGGAGACGGACGCCGACGTCATCGCCCTGCAGGAGGTCGAGCCCGCGCTGCTCGACATGCTGCTGCGGGCCGGCTGGGTGCGCTCGCGCTACACCCTGGGCACCGACCCGGCCGGACGCGACACCGACGACACCGGGGTCCTGCTGCTCAGCCGGCTGCCCGTACGGGAGGCCGCCCAGCACGCCCTCGGCCCGCACAAGGCCGTCGCCGCGATCACCGTCGAGACGTCCGCCGGACCGCTGGTGGTCGCCGCCACCCACCTCAGCAGCGACCACTCCGACGACGGCCCGGCCCGCAGGCGGGCCGAACTCGCCCGGCTCGCCGAGGGACTCGCGGGTGTCGAGGGCGGTCTGCTGCTGCTCGGCGACTTCAACGACGGCGGCGACGCGCCGGCGCGCGCCCTCGGCCTGCACGACGCGTGGACCGAGGCGCACGGGCCGCACGACCGCACCCCCAGCTTCGACCCGGCGGTCAATCCGCTGGCGGCGGTCTCCTCGCTCAGCGGCCGCGCCTCCCGGCTCGACCGCGTCCTGCTGCGCGGCGGCGGACCCCGCGTCACGGGTGCCCGGCTGCGCGGCGACACCCCGGCCGAGGACGGCCTGTACATCTCCGACCACTACGGCGTGGAGGCCACCCTCGCCCTCACGACGGGCGCGCAGGACGAGGCCGAAGACGTCCTGGACCTGCCGCCCACCGCCCGCACCGCCGTGGCGTGGCTGCCACCGGACGAGCTGTGGCCCGCCGTCCAGGCGGTCCGCCGCGACCACGATCCGCAGATCCACCGCTGGCCGCCGCACGTCAACCTGCTCTTCGGCTTCGTGCCGGAGTCCGCCTTCGAGCGCGCCGCACCCCTGCTGTCCGAGGCCGCCGCCGGCGTCCCGCCCTTCACCGCCCGCCTCGACGGGGTGCACACCTTCGGGCACCGCGAGGACGCCACCGTCTGGCTCGACCCGGCGGCCGACGGCGGCACCTCCTGGGCGGCCCTCCGGCACGCCCTCGCGCGCCGCTTCCCCCGCTGCCGGGGACGCGCCGAGGGCTTCACCCCGCACCTGTCGCTCGGCCGCACCCGGGACCCGCTGCGGGTGGCCGCCGACTGCGCGGCCCGGCTGCGCGGGAGCACGGCACAGGTCGGCGCACTCGCCCTGCTCTCCCGGCGGGGGGACGAACCGATGCGGGTCCGGGCCACGGTCGCACTCGGCACGGGGGAGCTGCGCTGGGTGCCCGACGCCGCCGAGGCGGACCCCGTCACGAGCGAGGACGACCTCCCGCACGCCGAGGACACCGCGCGGCGCGTCGCCGGCGCCCTGGGCGACGGCGTGGTCCACCTCGCCGGCTCCCGCCGCATGGGCTGCGCGCTGCCCGGCGCCGACCTCGACCTCGTCGCGGCGCTCCCGGGCCCCGCCGACATGGGCGCGGTCACGGCCAGGGTGACGGCCGCGCTGCCGGAGGCCACCCGCGTACGGGAGGTGGCCGGAGCCCGCGTACCGGGACTGCGCTTCCGTGTCGGCGCGCTCGACGTCGACCTGGTGGTCGTCGCCACCGGCCGCCTCGACCCCGTCGAGGCCGTGGCCCGCCGCGCCGGACTCGGCGAGGCCGCCGCCGTCGCGCTGAGCGCCGTCAGCGACGCCGACGCGGTCCTCCAACTCGCCGGTGACCACGACCGCTTCGCGGGCCTGGCCCGGGAGGTGAAGGCGTGGGCCCGGGCACGCGGCCTGGACTCCGCCCCCTTCGGCGGCCTGCCCGGACTGGCCTGGGCGCTGCTCGCCGCCCGCACCGTCCACGACACCCCCGGCCTGGCCGGCGCCGAACTGCTGCGGCACTTCTTCGCCACCTGGGCGGCCTGGGACTGGCGTCGACCGGTGGGTGCCGCCGGGCAGCCGGGCCCGGCGGTCTCCATCGCGACCCCCACCGAGCCCTTCCGCCCGTGCAGCGCGCAGGTCGGCCCGGACGGACGCGACCTGCTCGTCCAGGAGCTCTACCGCGCCTGGGAACTGCTGGAGTCCGCGGCCGGAGAGGGCGCCGATCCCCGGCCGGCCCTCGCCGCCCCGCCCCCGCTCCACCGCCGCCACGCGGCCTGGGCGGTACTGGCCGTCCACGCGGCCACGGAGGCGGAGTTCGAGGCCACCCTCGGCCGGGTCCGGGGCCGGGTCCGCGCACTTCTCACCGCGCTGGAGGACGCCGGCACCGGCGGCGTCCACGCCTGGCCCCGTCCCTTCCGTACCAGCACCCGTTCCGCCCACTACGCCATCGGCCTCGGCCCCACCCCGCCGGACGCGGCCGGCCTCGCCCGGATCACGGGTGCGTGGAGCCGCGGCCTTCCCGGGGTCGAGGTGACCCGGGCGGAGGGCGGTGCCGTACCGACGCTGCGGTGAAGGGGGCACGCGGCGCGGTCAGGCGGCCGTGAACTCCACGATCCCGATGTCCCCCGCCGTGCGCACCGAGGCCACCTGCAGCCCGGCGTCCGCGCCGAGCGCGGTCAGCGCGGCCACTCCGCGCTCCCGGCCGCCGAAGTACACCAGCATGCGCAGGTCCATGGCGGCCACGGTCGACTCCCGGTCGGCGCCCACCTTCTCCACGACGAGCACCCGGCCGTGCTCCCCCGCGGCCTCGGCGCAACGGCGCAGGACGGTCCGCGCCGCGTCGTCGTCCCAGTCGTGCAGGATCGCGCAGAGCAGGTAGCCGCCGGCCCCCTTGGGCAGCGCGTCGAAGAAGCTGCCCCCGACCGCGTCACCGCGCCCGTCGAGCCCGGCCGCGGCCAGCGTCGCGCGGGCCGCGCCGGCCGTGGCGGGCTGGTCCAGCACCGTGCCGCGCAGCCCGGGGAAGGCGGTGAGCAGCGCCGCCAGCAGTGTCCCGTCGCCGCCGCCCACGTCGACCACGTGCCCGAGCGCGCCCCAGTCGTACGCCGGGACCAGCGCGGTCGCCCACCCTGCGACGTCGGCCCCCATCGCCCGGTCGTACGAGCGGGTCCGCTCCTCGTCGGCCGCCAGGTCCTCCCAGAACCCGCGGCCGTACTGGCGCGGGAAGGCGGCCGTGCCCGTGCGGACGCTGTGCGGCAGCTGCACGAAGGCCAGCTCGGCCCGGCCGAGGCCGCCCTCGGTGTCCAGCCACTCCCGCAGCCCGCCCGGATGGCCCGACCTCAGTTCCTCGCCCCGCGCCGTCAGCGCGTACCGCCCGCCGCCGTCCCGGGCGACCACCCCGACACCGGTGAGGTGCCGCAGCAGGCGGTCCAGCGCGCCCGACTCCGCCCCGGTGTCCTGCGCCAGCTCGGTGGCGGTACGGGGCCCCTCCATCAGATGGTCCGCCAGCCCGAGCGTTGCCGCGGTGCGCAGCGCCATCGGCGTCACCAGATCCGCCAACCGCCAAAGGGACACGTCCTGTTGCTCCTCGCCCGTCATCCGCGCCTTCCTCTCCTCGCGACCGGCCGGCCAGCCTTGCCCCGACGCGTGGGCCCTGCAAGCGATTTACCCCGGTCAGGTTGCGCCGCGGCCACGAATCGATTGCGGCCGGCGCCAATCGCGGCGCGGCGCGCCGGGGTCGGGCAGCATGACGCGGCATGGAGCGAGACCGGTACGTCGACTTCCTGCGCGCCCTGGCGATCTGCATGGTCGTGCTCGGCCACTGGCTGATCACCGCCCTCGTCCGCGAGCCCGGCGGCGTGATCGCGGCTCCCGAGCTCCTCGCGGAGATCCCCTGGACGCAGTGGCTGACCCTGGGCTTCCAGATCATGCCGCTGTTCTTCCTCGCCGGCGGCCATGCCGCGGGCGGCTCCTGGGCCCGCACCCGGGCGGCCGGTGGCACGGCGGCGCCCTGGCTGGCGCGACGGGCCCTGCGTCTGCTGCTGCCCGCGGCCGCCTACTGCGGGCTGGTGCTGCTCGCCGTCGGGATCTGCTCGGCGGCCGGAGTGGACCGGAGCACGCTCCGGCTCGCGGGATGGGCGATGGCCATGCAGTTCTGGTTCCTTCCGGTCTATCTGCTGCTCAGCGCCCTCACCCCGGTGCTGCACGCGGCACACCGGCGCTGGGGGCTGCGGGTCCCGGCGGCGATGGGCGCGGTCGCGGTGGCGGCGGGCACGCTGGTAACGGCGGGCGCCCCCGCCTCCCTCGGTCCGGTCGACTACGTGCTGGTCTGGGGCGTGGCCTACCAGCTCGGGTTCTGCTGGCGCGACGGGCAGTTGACGCGCCCGCTCGCCGCCGCGATGGCGGTCGGCGGTGCGCTGGCCTTCACGGCGCTGATCACCCTCGGGCCGTATCCGGTGAGCCTGATCAGGGTCACCGGGGAGACCGTCGGCAACACCGACCCCCCGTCGCCGGCCATGCTGGCCTGGGTGGTGGCCCAGGCCGGCGGATGCCTGCTGGCGGCGCCCGCCGCCCGCCGGGCCCTGCGGGGCGTACGCGTGGGGCGGGCCGTCGCCTTCCTGGGCGGCGCGAGCATGACCCTGTATCTGTGGCACATGCTGCCCGTGCTGCTCGCCGCTGTGTTCTACCTGGCCGGTCTCGCCCCCGGCGCCCCCTTCGGCAGCGCCGCGTGGTGGGCGCTGCGGGTGCCCTGGCTGCTGGTGCTCGCGGTGCTCCTGGCGGGCGTGCTGGCCGTACTGCGCCCGCTCGAACGCGCACTGGCCCGTCTGTCCGGCGCCCTGGCCCCGCCGCCCGGCGCCCGCCACGACCGCCCCGGCCTCCTGTGGGCGGGCCTCGCCTGCTGCGTGACGGCCCTCGCCTACTGGTCGGTGTACGGCCTCGCCCCCGACGGCCGTTTCCCCACCCTGCCGGCACTGGCCTTCGCCGTCGGCACGGCACTGGTGACGCTGCCCCACCGCCCCGCGGCGGGCACGCCCGGCGACGGCGGGACCGCGGCGCCCGTGCGGGAGGCCGCCTGACGCGACCCTCCGCGCGCCGGCCCGCGACCGAGCGCGCCCGGTCACGGCCGCGCCCCGCGCTCGGCGAGTTCCGCCAGCGCGTCGAAGGTGGCGACGAGGACCCCGCGCCGCTGCGCGCGGTACTCCGGCGAGGGGTCGAGGCCGTCGATCGCCCCGTCCCAGGCGGCGAGGAAGGCGGCCTTCCACTCCCGGACCCTCGCCGCGGCGGGGAGGACCGCGCCCGCCCAGCCCCGGGAGGCGATCAGGTGCAGCAGCTCCACGTTGCAGGGCACGGCCACGCCCCAGTACTCGTCCGGCTCCAGCGTCCCCGGGGCGCCGGCCACGGCGTCCTCGACCTCGCGGACCAGCCGCCCGGTGACCAGCGACAGATGGTCGGCCGCCGTGTCCTCGTCGAAGTTGCCGCTGCCCCAGCCGCCCATCGCTCCTCCGCTCACGGTTCGATCAGCCCGGCCCGGATCGCGTACCGGGTGAGTTCCAGCCGGTCGCGCAGCCCCAGCTTCTGGAGAATGTTGGCACGGTGGCGCTCGACCGTCTTGGCGCTGATGAAGAGGATGTCCCCGATCTCCTTGGAGGTGTGGCCCTCGGCGACCAGTTTGAGGATCTCCTCCTCCCGGTCGGTGACGGCCCGCGCCGGCAGCGGCTCGCCCTGCCGGGCGCGTTCCAGGAGGTTGCGCACCAGCGCGGTGAGCGCGCCCGGATAGATGAACGGCTCGTCGCGCACCGCTGCCCGGCAGGCCTCCACCAGGTCGCGGTCGGCGACGGACTTCGGGACGTAGCCGCTGGCCCCGGCGCGCAGCGCCTCGAAGAAGAACTGCTCGTTGTCGTGCATCGTCAGCATGAGGATGCGCAGCCCGGGCCGCAGCCGGGACAGTTCGCGGGCCGCCTGGAGGCCGGTGAGGCGGGGCATGGCGATGTCGAGGACGGCCAGGTCGAGTTCGTGGGCGCGGGCCTGCTCGATGGCCTCGGCGCCGTCCCCGGCCTCCGCCACGACGGTCAGGTCCGGTTCGTCGTCGAGGATCATCCGCACGCCGCGGCGCACCAGCGCGTGGTCGTCGGCGAGCAGGATCCGGGTCTTCGCCGCCTCGGGCACGGTCAGCGGTCCTCCTCGCGCACGGGGACGTCGAGCCGCACCTCGGTGCCGCCGCCGGGACCGGGACCGAGCGTGAGCCGCGCCGAGACCAGCAGGGCGCGTTCGCGCATCCCCCGGATCCCGGCGCCCTCCGGGGCCCCGCCCAGGCCCTTGCCGTCGTCGCGGACGGTCAGGCGCGCACCGCCGTCGGTGCGTTCCAGGCGGAGGTCCACCCGGCCCGCGCCCGCGTGACGCGCGGTGTTGGTCAGGCCCTCCTGCGCGACCCGGTACAGGACCAGCTCGGTCTGCTCGTCCAGGGCGGGCAGACCGGGGTCGAGACGGAGCCCCACCGCCAGCGCCGCGGAGGTGAACTCGGCGGTCAGCGCCCGCAGCGCGCTGTGCAGCCCGAGTTCCTCCAGCACCCCGGGCCGCAGCCGGCGCGCGATGCGGCGGATCTCCTCCAGGCTTCCGCGGGTGGTCTCGCGGACCTGGTGCAGCTCCTCGCGCAGCGGGCCGGGCGCCAGTTCGCTCACGTGCCTGAGCTGGAGCAGCACGGCGGTGAGCGTCTGCCCGACCTCGTCGTGGAGTTCCTGGGCGACGCGCTGGCGCTCGGCCTCCTGACCGGACAGCACACGGGCGCTGCCGGCGGCCTGCTCGCTCTCCAGCCGGTCGAGCATGGTGTTGAACGTCGTGATGAGCTCGGTGATCTCCCCGTGCCCGGTGGCCGCCGGCCGGCTCCCCGGCCGCACCAGGTCCGCCGCCGCCATGGCCCGGGTCAGCCGGCGCAGCGGCGCCAGCCCGACCCGGAGCAGTACGGCGTTGGCGACCAGCATCGCGACCAGGCCCGCCACGACCACCGCCGCCTCGGCCGGCAGGACGGGGGAGGAGACCGTGACCGGCCCCAGCAGCAGCATCGTCGCCACCATCAGCACGACGGCGTTGAGCAGGAAGATCCGCCAGAACAGCGACACGGCTCAGGGCCTCCTCTCCGGGTGACGCGCGGGAACGGGTGCCCGCCGGGGGGCCGGGCGGTCAGTCCCCGGCGACGGGGGACGGGGTCCGTTCCAGCTCGGCTCCGCTCGTGGGCGCCGGGGCGCGGCGCCGGGTCAGGGCGCGCGCCAGCGGCTCGGTGTAGCGGGCCGTCAGCGGGCCGAAGACCACCAGCAGCAGGACGTACGCCGTGGCCAGCGGGCCCAGCGCGGGCTCGATCCCCGCCGTGACCCCCAGTCCCGCGATGACGATGGAGAACTCGCCGCGTGCGACGAGTGCCCCGCCCGCCCGCCACCTGCCGCGCACCGCGACCCCGGCACGGCGGGCCGCCCAGTACCCGGTGGCGATCTTGGTCAGGGCGGTGACGACCGCGAGCGCCAGCGCCGGCAGCAGTACCGGCGGGATGCTGGCCGGGTCGGTGTGCAGACCGAAGAAGACGAAGAACACCGCCGCGAACAGGTCCCGCAGCGGACTCAGCAGCGAGTGCGCGCCCTCGGCGACCTCCCCGGACAGCGCGATGCCGACCAGGAACGCGCCCACCGCCGCCGACACCTGCAACTGTTGCGCGATACCCGCCACCAGCAGCGTCAGCCCGAGGACCACGAGCAGCAGCTTCTCCGGGTCGTCGCTGGAGACGAACCGGGAGATCACGCGCCCGAAGCGGACCGCGAGCAGCAGCACCAGGCCCGCGGCGGCCAGCGCCACCGCCAGCGTCACACTGCCCGCCGCCCAGCCGACCCCGGCCAGCAGGGCGGTGAGGATCGGCAGGTACACCGCCATCGCCAGGTCCTCCAGGACCAGGATGCTCAGGATGACCGGCGTCTCGCGGTTGCCGAGCCGTCCGAGGTCGCCCAGCACCTTGGCGATGACCCCGGACGAGGAGATCCACGTCACACCCGCCAGGACCACCGCGGCCACCGGGCCCCAGCCGAGCAGCAGCGCAGCCGCCGCGCCGGGCAGGGCGTTGAGCGCGAGGTCGACCAGGCCCGACGGATACTGCGTCTTCAGGTTCCCGATCAGGTCGCCGGCCGTGTACTCCAGGCCGAGCATCAACAGCAGCAGGATGACGCCGATCTCGGCGCCGATCGCCACGAACTCCTCGCTGGTGCCCAGCGGAAGGATCCCGCCCTCGCCGAAGGCGAGGCCGGCCAGCAGGTACAGGGGGATGGGGGAGAAGCGCAACCGTCCGGCGAATCTGCCGAGCAGGCCCAGACCGAGGATGATGGCGCCGAATTCGATGAGGAAGACCGCGGAGTGCAAGGGCTCACTCCCGCCCGAGTATCGCGGCGGCGGCCTCGACGCCCTCGCGGGTGCCGATCACGATCAGCGTGTCGCCGCCCGACAGGCGGAAGTCCGGTGCGGGGGAGGGGATCGCGTCGGCCCTGCGCAGCACGGCGACGATGGAGGCGCCGGTGTCGGTGCGCATCCGCGTCTCGCCGAGCAGGCGGCCGTTCCAGTGCGAGGTGACGGGCAGTTCGATGCGCTCGGCGACCAGGCCGAGGTCGGTCGTGTGCAGCAGGTTCGGGCTGTGGTGCGTCGGCATCAGCGCGTCGACCAGCGATGTCGCCTCGGGCCCCGTCAGCCGCAGCGACTGCGCGCACGCGTCCGGGTCGTCGGCGCGGTACACGTTCACCGTCCGCGATCCGTCGCGGTGGGCGACCACCGACAGATGGCGCCGGTCCCGCGTGGTGAGGTCGTACCGGACACCGATGCCCGGCAATGGTGTCGTGCTCATCCGCGGAGCAGGCACAGCTCGAATCCCTTCACGGATGGCGCGCAGCCGCCCGGTTGCTTGTCCGTTTCGCCCCCTGTGGATCCTCATCCTTTCACCCGGGCGAACCGGGCCGGTATGGGTGCTGACACCCATCGCGGGCCCGTGTGACGGTTCCCACACCCCGGACGGAAAAGGCCGGTGGAACCGCGGTCGTACCTGAGCGCAGCCTTATGTGTTCTTGAAGATCCGCTCCCGACCGGGGAGTTCTCCGCCCGGGGCGCCTAGGGTCGCAGTGCCCGGCACGTCACGTTCGGACGTGCCCGGTGGAGTTCCCGTCGTCCGGAGGTACCCCGCGCATGAGTTCCCACAGGAAACGACCCCGCGCCCGCCGCGCCCCCTCGGCGCGGTCCTGGCCGCTGGCCGCCGCGGTGGCGACGGTCGCCGCGGGCGCCCTGGTCGGGGCCGGAGCGCAGTTCGGGAACAACGCCGGCAAGGACAAGGCGTCGCTGGCGGCCGGCGACCGGGAGAGCGACGACCCCGTCGCCTCCGACGTACGTCCGGAGACCGCGAGTCCGAGCCCGACGACCGCGAGCCCCAGCACTTCCGCCACCCCGGAACGGCGCAAGCCGTCCTCGCGGCCCACCCGCACACCCCGGCCCTCCGCCACGCCGACCCGCACGGCGGTCCCCTCACCGGCCAGGACGACGATCGCGGCGCAGCCCCCGCGGTCCGACGACGGCGAGGATTCGGTGGTCGAGCAGATCGTCCGGCTGGTCAACGAGGAACGGGCCTCGGCCGGATGCCGTCCGGTGACGCTGGAGGAGCGGCTCACCGACGCCGCCCAGGACTACACGGACGTGATGGCCCGCTCGGGTGTGCTCTCCCACACCGGGCCCGACGGGTCCACCATGGCCGGTCGCGTCGAGGCGGCCGGCTACCAGTGGTCGACGCTCGGCGAGAACATAGCGGTCGGCCAGCGGACCGCCGCCGCGGTGATGGACGCCTGGATGAACAGCGAGGGCCATCGGGCGAACATCCTCAACTGCAGCTTCGAGCAGATCGGAGTCGGCGTGAACACGTCGTCCAACGGTCCCTGGTGGACCCAGGACTTCGGCACGCCCCGCTGAACAGCCGACCGGCCGGTCAGCTGGGGCGGCCGGTCGGCCTCAGGCGGGGTGCGGGTGACGCCTCGCGCGTCGGGCCGCTTTCCTTCCCCCCACAGGCGGCCCGCCGGCGAGCCCGAGTGTCACCCGCACCCTGGCCCCGCCCAGCGGGCTCCCGGTGATCTCCATGCCGCCTCCGGCGGCGGACGCCGCCCGCTGCACGATGTCCAGACCGAGGCCCGTGGAGCCGCCGACGCTCACCCCGCGGGCCCGGGCGGTGTCCGGATCGCCGATCCCCGGCCCCGCGTCGTCCACGGTGAGCAGCACCGCCCGGTCGGTCCGCTCCACCGTCACCGCCAGCGCCGTGCCCTGCGGCGTGTGCCGGAACACGTTGCCGATCAACGCGTCGACGACCGCTGCGAGGTCGTCCTCGCCGAGCGGGACCGCGGTCGCCTCGCCGGCGGCCTCCAGGCGGCACTCCCGCCCCTGCTGCGCCGCCAGGACGGACCAGAACTCGACCCTGCCGCGCACCACGGCCGACGCGTCGCACTCCTGCGGGCGGCCCGGGCCCTCGGGCGAGGCCGACAGCGGTGTGCGGGCCGCGTCGATGATCGAGTCCAGCTCGCTCTCCAGGTGCGCGATCGCGGCCTCCATGTCCTCGCCCCGGTGACCGGGGACCTCGGCGGCGATCCGTTCGGCCTCCAGCTGCAGACGGGTCAGCGGCGTCCGCAGGCGGTGCGAGAGGTCCGCGACCAACTCCCGTTCCATGGCAAGCAGTTCGACGACCCGGTCCGCCATCGTGTTGAAGGCCGTCCCGGCCTCCTGCAGTTCCGGCGGCCCAGCGGGCTCGACCCGGATGTCGAGTTCCCCTGCGCCCAGTGAGCGCGACGCGCGGGACAGGCCCCGGGAGGCGCGCACCACGCGCGCGCCCAGCCGGTCCGCGACCAGCACCGACCCCGCCACCAGGCCCAGTGCCAGCAGCGCCATCATCGCCCAGGACGCCTTCACCCCGCGGTCCAGGTCGGCGCGAGGGACGAACGCCTCCACCACCGCCACCCGGTCCCGGGCCAGGATCACCGGCTGCAGGTAGACCCAGCCGGCGGAGGTGTCCGAGGCCATGGTCCGGCGCCCGTCGGCCGCCCGGTCCAGGGCCTCCTGGGAGGCGTGCACCGTACCGACCAGCTGCCCGTCGGGCAGGCGCACGCTCAGGTGGTCCCCCGAGTCCAGCCCGGCCACCGCCTGCTGGACGTCCGCGGGACGGGTGGTGAGGGCGAGCACCGGCGCCAGCGCCGCGGCCCGCTGCTCGGCCACCGTGGTCGCCCGCGTACGGGCCTCGGACTGCACCAGCAGCGCCAGCGGGATCAGGAAGGACAGCGCCACCATCGACGTCACCGCCAGCGCCACCCCGGCCAGGGCGCGTCTCATCGCGGCGTCACCAGTTTGATGCCGACGCCCCGGACGGTGTGCAGGTAGCGCGGATGCGAGGCCCGTTCGCCCAGCTTGCGGCGCAGCGCCGACAGATGGACGTCGATCGTCTGGTCCTCCACGTAGGCCTGCTGCCACACGTCCGCGAGGATGCGGCTGCGCGCCACCACGCGGTCCACGTGCTCCGCCAGATAGACGAGCAGGTCGAACTCGCGGCGTGTCAACCGCAGTTCCCGCCCGTCGTGGTACGCCGCCCGGGCCGGTACGTCGATCAGCAGACCGCCCACCCGCAGCGCGCCGGCCGTGCCCTCCGGGGCCGCCGGGCCCTGCGGCTGCGCGGGCGCCATGGCCGACCGGCGCAGCACCGCCGTCAGCCGGGCCACCAACTGGCCCCCGGAGAACGGCTTCACCAGGTAGTCGTCGGCACCCGCGTTGAGCAGCCGGATCACCTCGCTGTCGTCGTCGCGCGCGGTGGTGACGAGGACCGGGACCCGCGAGATGCCGCGCAGCATCCGCAGCACGTCCACCCCGTCCAGGTCCGGCAGTCCGAGGTCGAGCACCACGGCGTCCGGTGGACGCTGCGCGGCCTGCCGCAACGCCTCGAAGCCGTAGGCCGAGCTGTGCACCATGTGGCCGTGCGCGGTCAGCACCTCGACCAGCCTCGCGCGTATCGCGGGGTCGTCCTCGACCAGGAGTACGGATGCCATGTGGAGGGACAGTAGCCGGTCGGGAAGGATGACGGGGTGCCCCGGTACCTGCGCTACGTCGTCATATGGCTCTCGTGCACCGCGGTCAGCGTGACCGCGGTCATGCTCACCGTGGGCTTCGTGGTGGGCTCGACGCGCCCGACGCCGCCCGTCGCGCGGGACGTCCCCGAGAACGCGCTCGCCACCGCCGCCCCGTCCGCCGCGAAGCCTTCCCCCTCGCGTTCCGCGCCGGCGTCCCCCGCCGCGAAGCGCACCCCCAGCCCCGCCTCCACCCCCACCACCGTCCGCCGGCCCACCCGGACCCCCGTCCGGCCGGCCACCACCGCGCCGCCCGCCCGCGCCCCCCGCCCGTCCGCCACGCCCGTGGACTGCGGGACCGGCGGCGCCGGCGTCCACACCCTGCAGTCCCAGGGCGGCCAGGCCGCGGTGCGCTTCGGAGAGGACGCCGTCTGCCTCGTCTCGGCCGTGCCCGCCAGCGGGTTCACCGTCTCCACCCGGCGCGACGGGGCGCAGCAGCTGACGGTGACCTTCTCCGGTGACCGGCACCGCTCCGAGATCGTCGCCACCGCCACCCCGCAGAGCAAGGCGACCATCCGCGAGGTGTCCTGGTGACCGGGCGCGGACGGCGACCGGACTCTTGACATGTCGTGGACCGGAACCTTTCGACCGCGGATGGATCGAGCGATAAGGTCATACGTATGCCAGCCGAGCCGCAGCCCGCAACCCGTCTGTTCCCGCCACGTCTGCCCGCCGGCCGCTTGGGTGTCGCCGTCGTCGCCGAGCTCGTCGACCTGATCGTGACGGGCCAGTTGGAGGAAGGCCAGCTGCTGCCCCCGGAGGGTCCGCTGAGCGAACACTTCGGCGTGAGTCGCACGGTGCTTCGTGAGTCGGTGAAGCGGCTCGAGGAGAAGGGCCTGGTGATCGTCGCCCAGGGTCGCGGCACCCAGGTGCGGGCGCCGGGCTACTGGAACATGCTCGATCCGGTGGTGCTCTCCGCGTTGATCGACAACGATGAGACGCTCGGTATTCTCGACGAGCTGACGATCGTGCGGGCGAGCCTCGAGTCGGCGATGGCGGGCGCGGTTGCCGCCTCCCGCAGCGCGGACGGGTTGAGGAGGCTGGAGAACGCCCTCACCACGATGCGTGAGAGCGAGTTCGAGACGGACTCCTTCCGGCAGGCGGATGTGCTGTTCCACTACGCGCTGATGGATATCTCCGGCAACCGGCTGGCGGAGAACATCGCCAAGCATCTGTACAAGCGAGCCGTGGAGTCCAGCCGCTACCAGGGCATCGACCCGCCTGACGCGTTCGCACTGACGATGAAGGAACACGCGGCGATCGTCGATGCGATCTCGAGGAAGGACGTCGCCGGGGCCCAGAAGGCGATGCACGACCACATCCACATCTCGTGGGAGCGCCGCCGGCTGCCCGACCACGCGCCACGGGCGCGTGGTCGGGCGCTCGATCAGAAGAGCGAGTAGACGCCGACGGCGTTGCCGCCGAACACCCGCGCGCGTTCCGCGGCGGAAAGCCCGTCGAGCAGGGCTTCCAGGGCGGACTTCCACGGCGCCGCTCCGCCGCCGAGCTCAGCCAGCGGCCAGTCGGAGCCGTAGAGCAGACGCTCGGGGCCGAAGGACTCCAGGGCGGTCGCCACCGGGGCGGCGAGATCGGCCGCACGCCACGATCCGGGGGCGAGGCCCGACGTGAGCCCCGAGACCTTCGCGACGACGTTCGGTCGCCGGGCGAGCTCCCGCAGGTGCGACGTCCACGTGCTCCTGTCCTGCCCGGCCCCGGGTGGACCGCCCAGGTGATCGAGCACGAAGCGGAGCCCGCCGTGGCGCGCGGCCAGGCGGGTCGCCTGGGGGAGCTGCCACTCACGCACGACGAGGTCGAAGCAGAGGCCCTGACGCTCGAGTTCGGCCAGGCCCGCGCTGATCTCCTCGCGTGTCATCCACTCCGGGTCCGGGTCGATGTGGGCCAGATGCCGCACTCCGACGACGGGGACAGCGGCGTTCTCGCGGATCTTGTCGAGCTGAGGTCCCACCTCGGCCGCGAGATCGACCCACGCGACGAGGCCGGCGATGGCGGACGATTCCAACCCGGCGAGCCGGATGCTCTCGTCGAGGCTGTTGCTCGACTGCACGACCACGGCGCCGCCGAGTCCGGTCGAGGCCAGCATCCCGCTCAGATCGCGGGGCCCGAAGTCGCGGGCGATCGGCGCCATGGTCTCCGCGTCGATCCAGTCCTGCGGGTCCACGGCCCGGTCCCACAGGTGCACATGGGCGTCGATGCCTGCGTTCATGCGAGGTGCCACACTTCCTCGACGGGCTGCCACAGCGCCCCGGGATCACGCTCCTCGGCGATCCTCATCTGGCACGGGTCGGTGTGCGTCCACCACTCCTGCGACACCGGGTCCTCGGCGATCCGGCGCATGTCCGCCTCGTGGTCCTCGCCGACGTACTCGTAGTAGGCGAACAGGATGTCGCCGAAGATGAAGATGCTGTAGTTGCGCACGTTGCACTCGGTGAGCTTCCGCTCGACGCCCGGCCACACGGCACGGTGCAGCGCGAGGTACTCCTCGCGCTTCTCGGGCCGCACACCCACGACGAGGGCCCTGCGCTCAGGTCGACGCGTCACGAGGTTCGGCCTCCGTTGTGCAAAGGGTCGTCCATCACGTCCGGCTCGGCCACCATCCGCAGGGCGGCGCGCTCGGGCCGGATGTGCGGTCCGGTCGCCGCGGGCAGGGCCGCCGCGGCGCCGGCCGGTGACATCCGGGACTCGTCCACCACGATCCCGATGCCCGGGCGATCGCCCAGGACGATGCCTCCGTCGTCGAACTGCTGGTCGACGTCGAGACCGACGGGAAAGTGGAGATCCTGGACTTCGAAGGTCAGGAGGTTCGGCACGGCGGCGGCGGCGTGCGCCACCGGGTTCGCGTTGTACGCGACGGGGCTCACCGGCAGGTCGTGGGCGTGCGCGAGCGTCGCGACGCGCAGGAAGTGGGTGATCCCCCACACGTTGCCGACCTGCACGATGTCGACCGCGTTGGCGTCCAGCAGGGGACGGTACTGCTCCAGTCCGGTGAGGTTCTCGCCGGTCGCGATCGCCGCGCGCACCTTCCCGCGCAGCGTGGCCATGCCGGCCGCGTCCCAGCGGCGCAGCGGTTCCTCCACCCAGGTGAGGTCCATGCGCTCCTCGATGGCCGCGACGTACCGGGCCGCCTGGGCTTGGTTCCACGACTCGTTGGCGTCGAACATGAGCCCCGGACGGCGGGAGTTGCGGCTGAGGACATCGCGCATGATCTCCAGCCGGGGCAGGTCGCGGTCGAGGTCGCGGCCGCCCTTGAGCTTGCCGGCCTTGAACCCGCGGTCCGCGAACCGGCCGTAGAGGCCGGCGAGGTCGTCGTCGTCCAGACCGTACTCGAGACCGGACGCGTACCCGGGGACGAAGCGCTCGCGGCCACCTAGGGTCCGCCAGAGCGGCTCGTCGGCGGCCTTGGCCTTGATGTCCCACAGGGCCATGTCGACGGCGCCGACGGTGCCGAAGGTGGATCCCGAGTGACCTGCCTTGAACACCCAGTCGAGCATCCGGTCGTAGAGGGCCACGACCGACCGCGGGTCACCGCCCTCGATCGCGGGGAAGACGCGGGCGATGTCGGCGTGGGACCCGAGGCCGACTCCCTCGATTCCGGCGTCGGTCTCGATGACGAGGACGGGGACCGGCGTGGTGTGGCCGGACTGGACACCGTTGACGTCCCCGGTGATTCTGCCCCAGTCGTGAACGGTGCTCAGACTGCGGTACCCGGTGATCTTCATCGGCGGTGGTTCTCCTTGCATGTGCGAGAGGTCATTCCTTGGTTCCTCCTGCTGTCATTCCCGCGACCAGGAATCGCTGGGAGAACAGGAAGACGACCAGGACGGGCAGGATCGACACGATCGTCCCCAGCGCCAAGGTCGGCAGCTGAACGGAGTCGGATCCCGCGGAGCTGGGATTGAAAGCCGGGGTTGACGCCAGGAGCGAGGTGAGCCCGACCTGGACCGGGTAGCCGTCGCTCGACGGCAGCATCACGAACGGGAGGAAGAAGTTGTTCCAGTTCTGCACGAAGCTGAAGAACGCCACCAGGGCGACGATCGGGGCGGCCAGCGGGAGGGCGACCTTGGTGAAGACCTGGAACCCGGTGCAGCCGTCGATGCGCGCGGCCGCGAGGATGTCACGAGGGATGCTGGTGGAGAAGTAGATGTAGGTGAGATAGACGCCGAACGGGAAGAACGACATGGGCAGGATCACCGACAGCGGGCTCCCGATCAGACCGACGCTGTTCAGCTCGAGGAAGATGGGCAGCACCAGCGCGGTGTTGGGGATCAGCATGACGACGAGTGTCAGCACGAGCAGTGCCTGCCGAAGCCTGAACTCCGTGAGCGCGAGCGCGTAGCCGGCGGGGATGCTCACGAGCAGCGTGATCACCAGAGCGCCGATCGCGTACAGCGCGGAGTTGCCGATCCAGGTCGTCACCGCGCCGTCCTGGAAGTCGAACAACTGGTGCCAGTTGGTGACGAGGTCCGACCAGGACCCGATCGAGAACGGGTTGGCCACGACGAGCGTCTTCGAGGACTTCGTGACCGCGAGGAGCAGCCAGACGATCGGGACGGCGAAGAACAGGACGAAGACGGCGAGCAGGACGCCGATGATGGACCGGCCGCTCCACCCGCTCAGACTCGGCCGGCGGCGTTCGGCGGAGAGTGCTGCCATGGTCATTCCTTCTCGAAGAGGCCGCCGCGGGTCACGAACACCCAGGACAGCAGGAGTGCGACGACCAGCAGGATCAGCGAGATCGCGGCCGCGCCGTTGAAGTCGTTCTGCTGGAAGGCGTACTGGTAGGCCAGCTGGTTGAGCGAGTAGTCGTTGGGCACCACCGCGTTGCTCGCCTGGCTGAGCAACTGAGGCTCGACGAACAGCTGGGTGCCGGCCGCGAGCGACATGACGCCCATGTACGCCACCCACTTGCGCAGCATCGGGAGCTGGATCCGAAACGCGATCTGGACGGCGTTCGCACCGTCGATGCGGGCGGCCTCGATCACTTCGGTGCTGATGTTGTTGAGCGCGCCGTACATGATGAGGATCCACCCGCCGGCCCCGGTCCAGAACGCGATGATCGCGAAGATCACCGGAAGGTGCCCGGGTTGGATCACCTGCACGAAGCTGTCGAACCCCATCGCCCCGAGCAGACCGCTGACCGGGCTCGCCGTCGGATCGAGGACGAAGAGCCACAACAGGACGCTGGACGCGCCCGCGAGCGCGCCGGGCAGGTAGTAGACGAAGCGCAGCGTCGTGCTCAACCACCGCACACTGACGGCGTGGACCACCAGCGCCAGACCGACGACGAAGACGAGCAGCCCGAGGAGCCAGATGACGAGATAGACGGTCACGTGGGACACGGCCGGCCAGAACCGGAAGTCGCCGACGACCTTGGTGAAGTTGTCGAAGCCCGCGAATCCGCCGTTCGCGTCGGTGAAGGCCAGCAGCACCGCGTAGAGCGAGGGGACGATCCCGAAGGCGAGGGTGAGCAACGCGTAGGGCGAGACGAAGAGATAGCCGATCGGAGTGCGGGCGAACGCGCGGCCGGGCGGCCGGCCGCCGCCCCGGCCCGACCGCCGGCGCCCGGAGGCGTCGACGGCCGGCCCACCACTCGGAGGAGCGAGGGTCATGTCACTTCACCTGGTATCCGTTGACCTTGGCCTGGTTCTCGATCGCCGTCTGCCAGTCCGGAAGCAGGTCCACGATCGACTTGCCGCCCGTGACCCCCGGGGTGATCGTCTTCGCCCAGATCGCCTCCTGGCTGAACGTGGGGTAGCCCCAGCCGTCCCAGACCTGCGACGCCGCGGTCACCACCGGCTCCAGCGGGGTGGCGTAGTACTTGCTCGCCTCCTGCTTGGCGACCCACTTCTGCGCGGCGGGCGCGTACGCCGGGTAACCCGGTGCGACGTCGACCTGGTACTCGTCGGCCGTGGTGGCGAACTCGACGAACTTCTCGGCGGCCTTGAGGTTCTTCGAGTGGCTGGAGATGAACCAGGTTCCGCCACCCACGTTGCCCGTCGCGGCCTGGCTCTCGCCCTTCCACGGCAGCGGCGCGGCGACGCCGAGCTGCCCGGCCTTCACATTGAGCGACTGCGGGTTGTTGAAGATCGCGCCGGCGTACCAGGCAGGACCCGGCATCATGAGCACCTTGCCCGTGTACTTCTTCAGGAACTCGGGAGTGAACACGCTGACCACCGGCACCGTCCCGTTGCCGCGGAGGGTGTCGAGCATCGAGGCCGCCCGCTTGCACTCGGTCGAGTCCGTCTTCACGGTGACGGACTTGGGGCCGGTCACGTCATTGGCCTGGCACTTGCTCCCCCACATGAACACCTCGGGCGTCCAGGCGTCCCCGGCCGTCCCGACGATGTAGCCGGGGTGCTCCTTGGCGACCTTCTCCCCGAGGGCCTGGTACTCCTCCCACGTGGTGGGGAGGGCGTAGCCGAACTGCTCCAGCAGGGACTTGTCGTACCAGAGCACCGCCTGCGCGAGGTCGTTGCGCAGGCAGTACACGCGGCCCTCCACCGTGCACGGGTTGAGCGAGCCCGCGGTGAAGTTGCCGAGCGTCTCCTTCGGGACCAGGCCCTTGTCCAGCACGGCCGCGAACGCCTGCTTGCCGGCGCTCTTCTGGCTGGCCCATGACGCGTCGTTGTTCTGGCTGGAGAAGACGACGTCGGGCCAGCCGTCACCGGCGCGGTCGAAGAGCTGCATCTTCGTCCGGAAGGAGTTGGACCCGTTCGCCGAGCCGTCATAGGTGACGACCTTGATCTTGGTGTCCGGGTTGGCCGTCTGGAACGCCTTCGCGGCGGCCTGTCTGTCCGCGTCCACCCAGACGGTGATCGTCGAGGAGGCCTCCTGCTTGGCCTCGGGAAAGCCGTACGACCCGTTCGCCGAGCTGCCTTGGCCGCCGCAACCGGCGAGCGTCAGCAGCGCCGTTGCGGCGCATATCACGGCGATGGTCGACGCCTTACGGCGCGAACGCATCACAGTATGAATTCCGGCCATGGGATGTCCTTGTCTTGTCGACTTCTTTGACGACTCCGCGCGAGGACTGTAGAGCATACGTATGATGTTTGTCACGAGCTGGAGCCGCATCATCTTGAGCAGTTGCCGTCGGGTGCCTGGTGATTCGGGGTCTTGAAGCCGGACGAGGTCCGGGAGGAACCGCTGCCGCCGCGCCGCGGGTGCTTCCGCCGGCGCGGTTCAACTCGGCTGAATCATGCGGTGATCGAGTGCCCGGCAAGGGCGGGCGGCCAAAGGCGTACTCCTGCCGGGCGATACCGGCTCCGACTTCCCGCCCCGGGATCGGGACCGGGTCCGTGCGTCCTCCGCCGATGGCGCGATCGGCGGCCGGAGGGGGAGTTGCACGTCACGTCCGGTTGCGCGCCGAGCCGCGAGAGGGAGGGGAACGTACCGGGCCGGCGCCCCCTCGGTGAACCGCCGCGCACGACCGAGTGCTTCGGCCTCGACCGCGGTGTCTTCCCCCGCGCCGGCACCGCGCCCATGCCGACCGCGACGACCATGTCCCGCAAGGTCAAGGGTCCTTGACGGAGCCGGAAGCGGTCCGGGAGCGCCTGTGGAACGAGCGGGTGGTGCGCCGGCACCGTGCCCTCCGATGCCGTCGACGACCGCCGACCGAGGGGGTCGGCGCCGGCGCCTCCCACCCGCACCGGCTCATGCCGCGCAGGCGCAGGCCCACGGCACCGTCGCCGCCCGCGCACCGGTCGAGGCGCGGGCGTCGGCCACCTCCGTGAGGTCGCCGACGCCGGCGGCGCGGAAGAGCCCCGCCGTCACCCCGAGGGGCGGCGCGTGCCCGTGCGTCAGCCTTCCCGCACCGCCCCCCGCAGGAGCGGTGCCACCACCGTCGGGGGCCGGAGAACCCTCAACGGCCTAGCCAGCCGCCGTCGACCGGCACGATCGTCCCGGAGACATAGCGCGCGGCGTCCGACGCCAGGAACACAGCGGCGCCCGCGATGTCCTCCGCCGTTCCCCACCGCCCCGCCGGAATGCGCTCGAGGATGGCGCGGGACCGGTCGGGGTCGTCCTGGAGCGCCTGCGTGTTGTCCGTCGCGATGTAGCCCGGGGCGATGCCGTTGACGGTCACGCCGTGTCCGGCCCATTCGTTCGACAGCGCCCGGACCAGTCCCGCCACGCCGGACTTGGCTGCCGCGTAGCCCGGCACGTTGATCCCGCCCTGGAACGAGAGCAGGGAGGCGGTGAAGACGACGCGCCCGTACCGCGCGTCCAGCATCCGCCGCCCGAGGGCCTGGCTGAGCACGAACGCGCTCGTGAGATCGACTTCGAGCACCTCGTCGAACCATTCCAGGGGGTGCTCGGCGGCGGGAGCGCGGCGGATGGTCCCGGCGTTGTTGACCAGGATGTCCACCGGGCGGTCACCGGCGGCGAGTTCCTCGCCGAACCGGGTCACCTGCCGCCGGTCCGCGAAGTCGACGCGGTGTCCGGAGAACTCACGGCCGAGCCCGCGCACGCGGTCGCCGATCGCCGACGACGCCGGATCGAGGGTGGCGGAGACCCCGACGATGTCGGCACCGGCGGCGGCCAGAGCCTCGGCGACGGCGAACCCGATTCCACGCTTGGCCCCCGTCACGACGGCGAGGCGCCCGGTCAGGTCGAACGGGTTCATGACGCGCTCACCTCGACGAGCAGCTTCATCGCCTGCCCGGCCTCCAGGACGCCGAAGGCCGATGCGACCTCACTCAGGGGCACGATGCCCGTGATGAGCTTCCCGGCCGGGATGGCGCCCTCGGCCAGGAGCTCGACGGCGCGCTCGAAGTCGTGGCGCTGGTAGACCCGCGCACCGAGCAACCTCAGCTCCCGCCAGAACACGCGGTGCAGGTCGATGGGTCGCGGTTGCGAGTGGATGGCCACCACCACGAGCGTGCCGCGGACCTTGGCCAAGCCGGTGGCGGCGAGCACGGCGGCGGCCGAGCCGGAGACCTCGAACACGACGTCCGCTCCGGCGCCGTCCGTCCACTCGTTCACCCAGGCGACCTGATCGACCGACGAGGGGTCCAGCGTCGTCAGCCCCATCTCCTCGGCGGCGGCCCGTCGGTTCGGGTCGATCTCGGCGATCACGACCTCGGCACCGGCCGCGGCGGCGACGCTCGCTATCAGAACGCCGATCGGGCCCGCACCGATGACGACGGCCTTGTCGCCCGCGGCGAGTTCGGAACGACGTACGTCATGGACCGCCACCGCGACGGGCTCCACCAGCGCGGCGTCCCGCAGGGAGATCTCGGGGGGCAGCCGCACGAGTGTCGACGCCGGTACGTTCCAGTACTCCTGGAGGGCTCCGGGGCTGTCGATGCCGATGAAGTCCAGGTTCTGGCAGATGTGCTCGTTCCCCGCGCGGCAGGCCGGGCACGTGCCGTCCCAGGCCAGCGGCATGACGGTCACCGCGTCACCCACCGACCAGCCCTCCACGCCGGCGCCGAGGGCGACGATCGTGCCCGACATCTCGTGCCCGATCGTCGCCGGCCTGCTGACCCGGCCGTCCATGTCCCCGTGGAAGACATGGAGGTCCGTGCCGCAGATCCCGACGTACGCCACGGCGACCCGGACCTCCCCCGCCCGCGGCTCAGCCGGTTTCCGCTCCTCGACCGTCATCGTGCGTGCGCCCACGTAACTCGCCGCCAACATACCGATCGGCCCCTCCTCGCTCTGTCGCGGGCCGCGCCGGCCCACAGCCCTGCGCACCCTAGCAGGAAACATCATACGTATGCTGTCGCCGCTATAGTCGGCCCCGTGACCAGCAAGCCGCCATCGCGCGACCACACATCCACGAAGCAGACGCTGCCGACCCGGGCCTTGCGAACCGGGCACCGGCTCACGGAACTGGGCCTGGGCGCGGCCCAGTTCGGCAACCTGTTCATCGAGACGACCGACGACGAGGCGCGTCACGCCGTCGGAGCCGCGGCCGAGGAGGGGATCCGCTACTTCGACACCGCGCCGCACTACGGCCTCGGGCTCTCCGAACGCCGCCTGGGGGACGCCCTGCACGGGACCGCTCGGCAGGGCGCCGTCATCTCCTCGAAGGCCGGCCGCCTGCTCGTGGACAGCCCGGAGACGGCTCACCGGCTCGACGACGACGGGTTCGTCGTGCCGGCGGCGAAGAGACGGGTCTGGGACTTCAGCCGCGACGGGGTCCTTCGTTCCGTCGAGGAGTCGCTGGCGAGGCTCGGGACGGACCGGCTCGACATCGCGTATCTGCACGACCCGGACGACCACTGGGGGCCGGCGTCGTCGAGCGGGATCGCCGCTCTGGCCGAGCTGCGGGACCAGGGTGTCGTGGGTGCCATCGGCGTCGGCATGAACCAGGCCGCGATGCCGGCCGAGTTCGTGAGGAGGACCGACGTCGACGTGGTGATGGTCGCCGGGCGGTTCACCCTTCTCGACCAGTCCGCGCTGGACGATCTGCTGCCCGTCGCCGGCGCCCGCGGCGTCGGCGTCGTCGCCGCGGCGGTGTACAACTCCGGACTGCTGAGCAGTGCGGCCGTGGACGGCTCGGCGCCCTACGACTACGGGGTGGCGCCGCGGGCCGTCGTCGAACGTGCCGCCCGCATCGCCGCGGTCTGCGAGCGGCACGGCGTGGAGCTTCCCGCGGCCGCCGTCCAGTACCCGTTGCGCCATCCCGCGGTCGTCTCGGTGGTGACGGGGATGCGCACTCGGGAACACGTGCGAAGCAACGTCGCGCGGTACCGGGCGGTGATCCCGGAGGCGCTGTGGGAGGAGCTGCATGTCACCGGGCTCGTCCCCGACCCGGTCCGGACAAGTCGCTTCTCCAGGACCTGAGGTTAAACATCATACGTATCTTGTAACAAACATTATACGTATGCTAACTCTGTGGCGGGCATCAACGCCCCCATCACAGGAAGCGATCGAACATGACATCGACGTCAGACTCGACACGCTCGGTGAGCAGACGATGGAGACGGCGGACGGGCACCCTCGCGGTCCTCGGCGCCTGCGCCGTCATCGCATCGGCGCTCATTCCTCTCCAGGCTCAAGCCGCGCCCCGGGCCGAGTACTTCGCGGCGCCGGACGGCAAGGACGCCGGGCACTGCAGTCAGTCGCAGCCGTGCTCGCTGGAGCGGGCGCAGCATGTCGTCCGCCCCGCCGTCAAGCACGGTGACGTGGTCGTCCACCTCGCCGACGGCACCTACCGGCTCTCCGAGCCCCTGCGGTTCGGACCCGGTGACGACGGCGGCGACCACACGGTCCACTGGACCGCCGCACCCGGCGCCCATCCCGTCGTCACCGGTGCCTCGAAGGTCTCCGGCTGGTCCAAGTCCGAGGCGGGGTCCGGCATCTGGGAGGCGGACACCCCCAGCGGCCTCGACACCCGCCAGCTCTATGTGAACGGCGTGATCGCCCCTCGCGCCGCCATCCGCCTGGCCAACGCGGACGTCACTCCCACCGCGACCGGTCTCACGATCAAGAACCCGGCCCTGAGCTATCTCGCCACGCTCCCCGACCAGGGGCGCATCGAGTTCGAGTCCCTCGGCGACTTCACCAACCGCTACTCGCCGGTGCAGAGCATCAGCGCCACCGAGATCACGATGGCGCAGCCGGCCTGGGACAACAACACGTGGGGCTGGGACACCGTCCAGAACTCGTTCCTGGCCGGTCCGAGCTGGTACCTCGACAACTCACTGAGCTTCCTGACCCAGGTCGGCCAGTGGTACATATCCCCGGACGCCGGGAAGCTCTACTACAAGCCGGCGGACGGGGTCGACCCCAACCAGCTCGACATCGAGCTGCCCCGCCTGGAGACGCTGGTCAGCATCGGCGGGACGTACGACGAGCCGGTGACCGGTCTCGCCTTCGAGGGCATCCAGTTCTCCGGGACCTCCTGGCTCGGCCCCTCGACCGACGGGTACGCGGACCAGCAGAACGGCCTGTTCATCAAGGGCGCCTACGACTACCGCCCCGCCGACGCCTTCACCAACTGCTCGCGCGGCTGCGAGATGTTCGAGCGAGCGCGCACCAGCTGGTACCAGGAGCCCGCCGCCGTGCAGGTCTCCGCCGCGAGCCGCGTCTCGTTCACCGGCAACACGTTCACCAACCTCGGCCAGTCGGCGCTGGGCATCGGCAACGACGCCAACGCCGCGGCGACCGGCGTCGGGCTGGGCGCGAGCGACATCGACGTGGTCGGGAACCGGTTCATGGAGAACAGCGGGCACGGCGTCGCGGTCGGCGGCGTACTGCCCGACGCGCACCACCCCAGCGACCCGAGGATGACCAACCGGGACATCCTGATCGAGAACAACACGATCAACCGCGTGGCGGTGGACTACAAGGACAACAGCGGGATCCTCAGCACCTACGTCACGGGCGCCCGCATCCTGCACAACGAGGTCTCCAACGTCCCCTACGACGGCATCGACACCGGCTACGGCTGGGGCATCAACGACGCCGGGGGATCGAACGACTACGTGGACCGCGGCTACTACAAGTGGAACACGCAGTACACGACGCCGACGACGCTCAAGGACAACCGGGTCGAGGGCAACCTCGTGCACAACACCAAGGCCCGCTTCGCCGACGGCGGATCGGTCTACAACCTCTCCGCGAGCCCCGGAACCGTCGTCTCCAGGAACTACCTGTTCAACATCTCGGGAGTCGGCCTCTACCTCGACGAGGGCACGCGCTCCACGACGTACGAGAACAACGTGGTCCAGGGCGGTTCCTTCCTCTTCACCAACGCGTACAGCCTCCGCAACAACACCAGTGACAACGTCATCCAGAACAACTGGTACAACTCGGGCGGAGCCTCGACGCCGAACGCCGCGGCGCACAACAACCAGCTGATCAACAACGTGAAGGTCGCCGGTGCCGGTTGGCCCGCGGGCGCACGGGACGTGATCTGCCAGGCGGGTGTCGCGCCGCAGTACCGCACGTCGCTCAACGCGAACCAGTTCGGCTTCAGCGGGTGCCCGGCCGGCGGACCGGTCGCACCGGGCCTGCGCACCGCGGGGGGCTCGGCCGTCAGCTCATACTTCGGTCAGAGCGGCAAGGCGTTCGGGATCGCGGCGGCCGGCGCCGACGTGTGGGGTGCCGGCGGTCAGCGCGACGACCAGTTCGGCTCGATCTACCGGTCCGGCTCGTTCAAGGCCGACTCCAGCGTGTCCACCCGGGTCGTGTCGGTCAACGACGCCAACGCCTGGGCCAAGTCCGGGGTCATGGTCCGCAACGACATGACCAAGGCGGGGCAGTCGGCCGGGTACGCCGTCGTCGCGGTGACCGCCCGCAACGGCGTCGTGTTCGAGTGGGACGCCAACGGCGACGGTTACCTGGACACCGACGCCCGCGCCGCCGTCGACGTCTACCGCCCGATCTGGGTGAAGCTCACCCGGTCGGGCACCGCGTTCAGCGCCTCGTACTCCTACGACGGCGCCAACTACGTCCCGATCGGTCAGCCCGTGACGCTGGCCTCGGCCGCGGCGACGCAGGACGCGGGCATCTTCTCCACGTCCCACGACACCACCCAGTCGGCGATCAACCAGTTCGACTCGGCCTCCTTCCAGGCCGCAACGATGTAGCAGCGGCCGCGAGCCGTGCGGGGTGGGCTTGCGCCCGCCCCGCACGGCCTTCCGGCCCGGTGCGGTGGGCCGCATGCGGCCGAAGTCGCGACCTGCGCCCCCGAAGCGTTCGTGACGGCGGGTCGGCCGAGGACGCAGTTCCCTCGCGGGGGCGCCCGGCCGCGGCGGATCCGCTCATCGGCGGCTCCCGCGGCGCGTGCTCGCATCGGATGGTGCCACGACAGCGGCCGCACCCGCCGAGGGGGATACTGGGCGCCATGCGTATCGACTTCGATCCCGAGGCCATGGGCCGGACCCCGTTCTACAAGCTCCTGACCTCGGTGGTCGTCCCGCGCCCCATCGCGTGGGTCTCGACGCTCAGCGAGTCGGGGACGGCCAATCTCGCACCGCACTCCTTCTTCACCGTCGCCTGCGTCAGCCCGCCGGTCGTGCAGTTCACCTCGGTAGGGCGGAAGGACTCGCTGCGCAACATCGAGGAGACCCGGCAGTTCGTGGTCAACCTCGCGCCCGAGCACCTCTTCGAGCAGATCAACGCCACCGGCACCGACTTCCCGCGCGGCGTCAGCGAGTTCGACGCGGTCGGCATCGCCCGTGAGCCCAGCCGCGCGGTCAAGCCGCCCCGCGTCGCCGCCTCGCCCGTCGCCCTGGAGTGCGAGCTCCACAGCACGGTCACCCTCGGCGACTCGACCGTGGTCTTCGGCCGTGTCGTCCACGCCGCGGTCTCCGAGGCCGCGATGGTCGAGGGCCACCCCGACGTCCGCAGGCTCCGCCCGCTGGCCCGCCTCGGCAAGGACGAATGGGGCACGACCGGCGAGGTCCTGGAGATCTCCCGCATCCGCTACGCCGACTGGCCCGGCGTCACCCAGGGCTGACCGGCGCACCGGCCGGCCGGCCGTACGGGCCGGCCGGGCCGGAACGGCGGGCGTCAGGCGCGGTGCCGGCGGCGGAGGGACGGGTCGAGCAGGGCCGGCGGCGTGTCGAACTTCTCGTGCGGCGCGAGATCGAGGCCGGGGGCGACGATCGCGTCGATCGCGTCCAGCACGTCGGCGGTGAGGACCGTGTCCGCGGCGGCGAGGTGCGCCCGCAGGTGGTCCGGGGTGCGGGGGCCGATGATCGCGGCGGTCACGGCGGGGTGCGCCGTCACGAAGCCCAGAGCGAGCTGGATCATGGTCAGGCCGGCCTCGGCGGCGACGGCGGCCAGCCGTTCCACGGCGTCGAGCCGGGCCCGGTTGGCGGGGAGCGCGGTGTCGAAGCGTTCCGGCATGAACGCGGAGCGGCTGGTGGTGATCTCCCTACCCTCGCGGATCGCGCCGGACAGCCAGCCCGAGGCCAGGGGGCTCCACGCCAGCACGCCGAGGCCGTACTCCTCGGTCACCGGCAGCACATGGGTCTCGGCACCGCGCTGCAGGATGGAGTAGCCGGGCTGCTCGGTGACGTACCGGCCCAGGTGGTGCTCGCGGGCGGCCCACTGCGCCTGCACGATCCGGTACGCGGGGAAGGTGGAGGAGCCGAAGTAGCGGATCTTGCCCGCGCGTTGCAGGTCGGTCAGGGCCGACAGGGTCTCCTCGTCGCCGGTCGCCGGGTCCCACCGGTGGATCTGGTAGAGGTCGACGTGGTCGACGCCGAGCCGGCGCAGGCTGCCCTCCAGGGCCGTGACCAGCCAGCGGCGCGAACCGCCGCGGTGGTTGAGCCCGTCGCCCATCGGCATGGCGGCCTTCGTCGCCAGCACGACGTCGTCGCGGCGGCCGGCGAGGGCCTTGCCGACCATCTCCTCCGACTCCCCGGCGCCGTACATGTCGGCGGTGTCGATGACGTTGATCCCGGCCTCGAGGGCGGCGTCGACGAGGGCGGTCGCCTCGTCCTGGGTGGTGCGCCCGATGCTGCCGAAGTTCATGGCGCCGAGCGCGAGGGAGCCGACCTGTACGCCGGTGCGGCCGAGGGTGCGGTACTGCATGACGGTGTTCTCCCTTGCGGGTGGGGTGTGGTGGCACTGCGCGGCACAAGCGCGCGACTTGGTCCCGGGGCGTGCGCCCTGGCATCATGAGGAAGCGGAACCTTGTTCCGTTAACGATACGGAACGCGGTTCCGTTTAGCAAGGGCGGATCGTGGAAGGAGCGGCAACGTGGTGGAGCGGTCCAGGCGGGCGGACGCCCGGCGCAACGAGGAGAGCCTGCTCGAGGCCGCCGCGGCGGCCTTCGTCGCGTCGGGAGTGGAGGCCCCGGTGCGCGACATCGCGGCCCGCGCGGGCGTCGGGACGGGCACGATCTACCGCCACTTCCCGACCCGGGCGGATCTGATCATCGCCGTCTACCGGCACCAGGTCGACGCCTGCGCCGAGGCCGGCCCCGCCCTGCTGGCGGGCGGCGCGACCCCGCACACCGCGCTGGCGCGGTGGATCGACCTCTTCGTCGACTTCCTGGTGACCAAGCACGGGCTCGCCGCCGCGCTGCAGTCCGACAACACCGGCTTCGAGACGCTGCACGCCTACTTCCTCGACCGCCTCCTGCCCGTGTGCGCCGAACTGCTGGACGCCGCCGCGGCTGCCGGGGAGATCCGCTCCGACGTGGAGGCGTACGCGCTCATGCGCGGCGTCGGGAACCTCTGCATCGGCGCGGACAGCGATCCCCGCTACGACGCGCGCCGCCTGGTCGGCCTCCTCGTCGCGGGCCTGCGCCAGGCGGACTGAGCCGCTGTCAGACCAGGCCCGCCCGGTACACCACCAGGGCGATCTGGACCCGGTTGTTCAGGTCGAGCTTGGTGAGGATGTGCGAGACGTGCGCCTTCACCGTGGGGACGCTCATGTAGAGCGACGCCGAGATCTCGGCGTTGGTCCTGCCCAGCGCCACCGCGAGCGCCACCTCCCGCTCCCGGTCCCCCAGGAGGCCCAGCAGCCGCTCCGCCCCGCCCCGCTCGTCGGGGCGCGCCCCGGCGTCGTCGCCGGCGGCCGTGACGGCCCCGATGAGCTGCTTGACGGCGGCCGGTGAGAGGACCGGTTCGCCCGCCACGACGTTCCGCACCGCGGCGACGATCTGGGCGGGGGGCGTGTGCTTGAGGACGTAGCCCGCCGCCCCGGCCCGCAACGCCTCCAGGACGTAGCCGTCCGTGGTGAACGTGGTCAGGATCAGCACCTCGGGCGGCCGCGGCCCGCGCCGCAGTTCGGCGGTGGCCGCCAGACCGTCCATCCGCGGCATCCGGATGTCCATCAGGACGATGTCGGGCCGGTGCGCTTCGACCAGCGGCAGGACCTCCGTACCGTCCGCCGCCTCGGCGACCACCTCGATGTCCTCCGCCCCGGACAGCATCATGCGCAGGCCGGAGCGCACCAGCGGGTCGTCGTCGACGATCAGTACGCGGGTCACCGGGTCCATGGCAGCCAGATCTCCAGGGAGAAGCCGGTGGCGGTGCGGGTACGGCGCATGCTGCCGCCGGCCAGGGCCGCCCTTTCGTTCATCCCGACGAGGCCCTGGCCCGCGGCGCCGGGGCGCTCGGGGTGGTCCTGGCGCACCGGGTTGCGGGCGGTGATCGTGAGCCCCGCACGGGCCCCGCCGGTCAGGGACAGCCGCAGCGGGCCGTCCGGCGCGTGCTTGCGGTGGTTGGTCAGGGCCTCCTGCAGGATGCGGTACGCGGCCCGGCTCGTGGCGGGGTCCATGGTCGTCAGGTCCTCCGTGTCGCGGTGCACCTCCACGGTGGCGCCCGCCGCGCGCGACTCCTCGACCAGCCGGTCCAAGTCGGCCACGGCCGGCTGCGGGGGTTCGGCGTGCGCGTTGACCGTGGGGGTGCGCAGCACCCGCAGCACGTCCTGGAGGTCCTCAAGGGCCTGGCCCGCGCTCTGCCGGATCACCCCCGCCGCCTCGGCGACCTGGTCCGCGGACGCGGTGGGATGGAACTCCAGCGCCCCCGCGTGCACGCTGAGCAGCGTCAGCCGGTGGGCCAGCACGTCGTGCATCTCCCGGGCGATCTCCTCCCGGGCGTGCTGCCGCGCCCGCTCCGCCCGCAGGTCCGCCTCCCGCTCCGCCCGCTCCGCCCGCTCCCGCACCCCGGCCACGTACAGGCCCCAGCCGACGGCGCCGCCCACGAACGCCACGGCGGACACGGCCGTGGCCGAGAGGAGCGGCCCGGAGTACGAGGTGAACACGAGCTGCGCCGGCACCGGCAGCAGTGCCACGCCGGTGACCTGGACGGTGGTGCGCGGCGGACAGGTGGCGGCCACGGTGAACAGCGCCACCAGCAGGGGGACGACCACGGGCCAGACAAGTGCCGAGGCCACGAGGGCCAAGGCCAGCGCGACCGGGTGACGCCGGCGCCAGAACAGGGCCGCGCACGCCAGCAGCGGGATCAGGGACGCCCGGAGCGGCCAGACCGGCGGCAGCAGTGACAGGACGTAGGCGCCGCTGGAGAACCGCGGGTACACCTGCAGGCCGGTCTGCTGGACCCGGATGACGAAGAGCGTCAGCCCCGCGGCCGCGGCGACCACGCCCGCGTCCGCGACCCGCGGATGCCCCTGCAGGGCCCGTCTCACCTCGATCACGCACGCAACCGTAAGCGCCCCTCCCGGCCCGCGACAAAAAACACGGGCCACCTCGGAGGACTTCTATACCAAAGTATAGGGAGGCCGGGCGCGCATCGTTCTTCGGAACGGGAAATCCCGCTGCCGCCGCCGAATTCGGGAATTCACCGTGCCTTTCATCCGCGCCGGATCTCCGACGGCCGGGGATCCGCGGCTCCGTCACGGACGCCAGGTGCGGAGATATACCGCGCTCACCTTCGGCGGCGGGCCCCGGCGCGCACCGCACCGAAACTGCCGGACATTCTCGTGGAAAAGAAGGCCCTCGTCGACGCCACGTTCTTTGTCCGGCGAAAGGCCGGCGGCCGGCGCGGGAAAGCCGTGAAATTGCCCGAGGTGCCGGCCGGCGGTTCGGCGGGTCAGGCGTCGGCGGGGAAGTCGGTGGACGCCGTCACGTCGGCCCACGCGGCCAGGTCGCCGGTCAGTCGCCGCTGCCCCTGCTCGACCAGGCGCAGGGCGTCGGTGCCGAGAACGAGGTGGAGCGGCGGGTCGTCGGACTCCAGGACCCGGAGCACGGCGCGGGCGGCGCGGGCCGGGTCACCGGTCTGCTTGCCGCTCTTGGCACGGCGGGCGGCGCGGATCGGCTCGAAGAGGGCGTCGTAGTCGGGGACGGTGCGCGGCGCGCGGACCATCGAGCGGCCGGCCCAGTCGGTACGGAACGAGCCGAGCGCCAGGGAGGTGACGTGGATGCCGAAGCCCGCGACCTCCTGGGCCAAGGACGCGGCGACGCCCTCCATGGCGAACTTGCTCGCCCCGTAGAAGGCGACGCCGGGCAGTGCGGTCAGGCCCGCCATGGACGACACCGAGAAGATGTGGCCGCCGCGGCGCCGGCGCATGTGGGGCAGCACGGCCTTGATGACCGCGACGCTGCCGAAGACGTTGACGTCGAACTGGTGCCGCAGGTCGTCCATGGAGGACTCCTCGACGGTCCCCTCCAGGCCGTAGCCGGCGTTGCTGATCAGCACCTCGATGGGGCCGATGTTCCGCTCGGCCTCGTCGACCACCGAGACGACGGCGTCCTCGTCGGTGACGTCCAGGACCCTGCCGGTGGCGCGGCCGGGGGCGAGGGCCTCGAACCCGGCGACCTGGTCCGGCCTGCGGACGGTGCCGATCACCCGGTGCCCGGCGCCCAGCGCCTCCTGGGCGAAGGCGCGGCCCAGGCCGCTGCCGACGGCGGTGATGAAGAACGTCCGGTGCACAGCGCAACTCCTCGGCGACGACGGATGTGCGGGGATCCGTCCGGCCGGGTGCCGGCCCGCGCCGGAGTGCCCCGCGCCGGAGTCCGCGTGCCGATCATGGGCCGGGGGGCGGCACCGGTGCCACGACCGGCTCCCTCCCTGCTGGGAGGCGGAGCCTCCCAGCCCGGGGTCACCGCCTGCGGCGGGTGCGGGCGGCGACGACGACGGCGGCGAGGCCGGTGACCGCGATGAAGCCCATCGCGACGAGGAAGACCGGTGACGTCGGCGTCGCGGCGCGGCTGCCGGCGATGACGTAGGCCCCCGTGTTCGGCACGCTGCCCAGCGCCGTGGCCAGCAGGAAGGGCGCGAGGCGCATCCGCGAGAGCGAGGCGCTGTAGTTGGCCGCCGCGAAGGGCACGCCGGGGAAGAGCCGCATCGCCAGCATCGTGCGGAAGCCGTGCACGCTGAGCTGGCGGTCCGCGGCGAGCAGCACCCGTCCTCGCAGCAGCGGACGCAGCGCGTCCCGCCCGAGGATGCGGCCCAGCACGAAGGCGAGACCGGCGCCGAGCACCGTGCCGGCGAGGGCCGCCGGCAGTCCCGCCTGGGCGCCGAAGAGCGCCCCGGCGCCGACGTTGAGCAGCGGGCGCGGCACGAAGGCGAGGGCGCAGAGCCCGTAGCCCGCGGCGAAGAGCACCACGGCGGCGGCGCCCGTGAGTTGGGCGGGCCAGCCGTGCGCGAGCAGCCGCTGCGGCTCCCAGACGAGCACCGAGGCGGCAGCCCCGGACAGGAGGACGACCAGCAGCGCCAGCCGGGCCCACGACGCCGGGCGCGGGCGCGAGAGGGTGGTGACCTCGGACATCCCGCGAGCCTAGCGGAGGAGATGTCGCTCCGGTGCCGCCGCGTACCGTAGGGCCATGGCCCCTGACGCCCCGGTCGTGCCGGACAGCGCCCTCGCGGACCTCGTGCTGCCGCGTCTGACCTCGGCGTACGGCGCCGCCGCCGATCCGGAGCGGGCGGCCTCGGCGGCGGCGTACATGCGGGACGCGTTCCCGTTCCTCGGCATCCCCACGCTCGCCAGGCGTACCCTGTCCCGCGCCGTGCTCACCGGCACACCGCGGCCCGACGAGGCCGACTGCACGGCCGTCGGCCTGCGTTGCTGGGCGCTCCCCGAACGGGAGTACCGCTACTTCGCCGTCGACTACCTGCGCCGCCACGTGGGTCGCTGCTCCTCGGACTTCCTCGCCACGGCCCGGCACCTGATCACGACGGAACCGTGGTGGGACACCGTCGACCTGCTCGCCGCGCACGTCGTCGGACGGCTCGTCGCCGCCGACCCCGCCCTGGTGGGCGCGATGGACGAGTGGATCGAGGACGAGGACCTCTGGCTCGCCCGCACCGCGCTGCTGCACCAGTTGACGTACAAGGCGGACACCGATCCCGGGCGGCTGTTCCGCTACTGCCTGCGGCAGGCGGACCACCGGGACTTCTTCGTCCGCAAGGCGATCGGCTGGGCCCTGCGCGAGTACGCCCGCACCGATCCCGGCGCCGTTCGGGCGTTCCTCGCCGAGGCGGGGGAGCGGCTGTCACCGCTGTCGGTGCGGGAGGCGGGCAAGCACCTGTGAACGAGACCGGCGGGCGCGGCCGTCTGCGCCGCAGCTACGACACCGTGGCCGAGGAGTACCGGGAGCGCGTCGGCGGCGAGCTGGCCCACAAGCCCCTGGACCGGGCCCTGCTGGCCGCCCTCGCCGAACAGGCCGCGGACGGCGCGCCGGTGGCGGACCTGGGCTGCGGCCCCGGCCACGTCACCGTGTGGCTCGCAGCGCGCGGGGTGCGGGCCGTCGGGATCGACCTGTCGCCGGGGATGGTCGCGCTCGCCCGCCGCGAGCACCCCGGGGCGGACTTCCGCGAGGGCGACCTGCTGCGTCTCCCCGCGGCGGACGGCGAGTTCGGGGCGGTCGCCGCCCTGTACTCGGTGATCCACCTGACGCCGGGTGAACTGGGCGCCGCCTTCGGCGAGATGCGGCGCGTGCTGCGGCCCTCCGGCCGGGCGCTGGTGGCCTTCCACACCGGGGAGGAGACCCGGCGGGTGACGCAGTGGTGGGGGCACGAGGTCGACGTCGACTTCCACTTCCACGACGCCGCGACGGTCTCCGGGGCGCTGACCGGGGCCGGGTTCGAGATCGAGGCGAGGATGGAGCGGGCCCCGTACCCGCAGGAGGCGCAGACCCGGCGCGTCTACGTCCTCGCCCGCGCCGGCGGGGCATGAAGCGGGCCTTTTCGCCGGCCTTCTCCCGCAGCGCGACGTCCCATGGGTCGCCCTGCGCCCAGGGCGCCCGGGCGTCCCCGAGCAGGGCGTCGGCGAACCCGCCGAAGACCACCGGGCCGGTCTTCGCCTCGTCGTCCTCCATGGGCCCGATGCCGTAGGGCGGGCCCGACTCGCCCTCGGCCGGCGCCGGGTGGCACCGGAGCATCGCGGACGCGCGGTTCACCGGGCCGGAGCACGTCCCGCCGGAAAATCGTTCGACCAGCGGCTGTGGTGTGCCCGATCATCGACGGCATGTTCCGGTACGCCCTCAGCGCAGATACGTCCGCAGTCGCGGACGCGCTGCGGGCTGCCCCGGCACCGGCTTTCTCGGCCGACGCGTTCGACGGCGCCCGAATCTGACCCTTCCCGGACAGTCCGGCGGACCCCGCAGGGGGAGGGTCGGCGCGGTCCAGGGGTCCCGCACGCAAGGCGATGAATCGACTTACCGAGGAAGCAGCATGCCCAAGCAGGCGTATGTGCGCACCAAGCCGCACCTCAACATCGGGACCATGGGTCACGTCGACCACGGCAAGACCACGCTGACCGCCGCCATCACCAAGGTGCTCAGCGCCCGCGGCTCCGCCGCGTTCGTGCCGTTCGACCGGATCGACAAGGCCCCGGAGGAGGCCGCGCGCGGGATCACGATCACCATCGCGCACGTCGAGTACGAGACGGACACCCGGCACTACGCGCACGTCGACATGCCGGGACACGCCGACTACGTGAAGAACATGATCACCGGCGCGGCCCAGCTCGACGGGGCGATCCTCGTCGTCTCGGCCCTCGACGGCGTCATGCCGCAGACCGCGGAGCACGTGCTGCTGGCCCGCCAGGTCGGCGTCGAGCACATCGTCGTGGCGCTCAACAAGGCCGACGCCGGCGACCCCGAGCTCATCGACCTGGTCGAACTAGAGGTGCGCGAGCTGCTGTCCGCCCAGGGCTACCCGGGCGAGACGCTGCCGGTCGTACGGGTGTCGGGGCTGCGGGCGCTGGAGGGCGACCCGCGGTGGACGGCGGCGATCGAGGCGCTGCTCGACGCGGTCGACACCCATGTGCCGATGCCCCACCGCTACACCGACGCCCCGTTCCTGCTGCCGGTCGAGAACGTGCTGACCATCACCGGGCGCGGCACGGTCGTCACCGGCGCCGTGGAGCGGGGCACGATCCGGGTCGGCGACCGCGTGGAGGTGCTCGGCGCGGACACGGCGAGCGTGGTGACCGGTGTGGAGACCTTCGGCAAGCCGATGGAGGAGGCCCAGGCCGGTGACAACGTGGCGCTGCTGCTGCGCGGCGTGGCCCGGGACACCGTCCGCCGGGGCCACGTGGTGGCCGCGCCGGGCAGCGTCACGCCGAGCCGCCGCTTCCGGGCCCGGGTCTACCTGCTGCCGGCCGCCGAGGGCGGGCGGCGCACCGGGATCGCCAGCGGGTACCGGCCGCAGTTCTACGTCCGCACCGCCGACGTCGTCGGCGACGTGGACCTGGGCGGGGCGGGGGCGGCCCTGCCGGGGGCGACCGTCGAGATGACGGTCGAGCTGGGCCGGGCGGTGCCGCTGGAGCCGGGGCTCGGCTTCGCGATCCGCGAGGGCGGCCGCACCGTCGGCGCGGGCACGGTGACGGCGCTCGCCGAGTGAGCCGGGCCCGCTGAGCAGCGCTCGCTGAGCCGGGCCCGCTGAGCAGCGCTCGCTGAGCCGGGCCCGCTGAGCCGGGCCCGCTGAGCCGGGCCGCCCGAGCGCGGGGGTCCGGGGTTCCGCCCCCGGACCCCCGCGTGTGCTGGGAGAATCACCGCGTGGAGGACGACGGACGCATACCCGTGACCCAGGACGTGGACTTCGGCGCGGCCAGGCTGCTGCCCGACGTGGACCGGCCCGCGGGCTGGCTGCTCACGGTCGACGGGGCCCCGCAGTCGTACGTGGACCTCGACGACCCCACCCACCTGGAGTTCGAGTACGTCCGGCGGCTCGCGTACGTGCTGGACGAGGCCGCGCCCGAGGGCGCGCCGCTGGACGTCGTCCACCTGGGCGGCGGCGCTCTGACGCTGCCCCGCTACACCGCCGCCACCCGGCCCGGTTCGCGGCAGCGGGTCGTGGAGGCCGACCGGGCGCTGGCGGCGCTGGTGGCCGTGCGGCTCCCGCTCGGGCGCGGCGGGGACGGCGTGGCGATCACGACGGACGACGCCCGCGCCTGGCTGGAGGGCGCCCCGGACGCGTCGGCGGACGCCGTCGTGGCGGACGTCTTCGGCGGTTCCCGGGTGCCGGCGCACCTGACCTCGTACGAGTTCGTCGCCGAGGCGGCCCGTGTCCTGCGCCCCGGCGGGCTGTACCTGGCGAACCTCGCGGACTCGGCGCCCTTCGACTTCCTGCGGCCGCAGATCGCGGGCCTGCGCGAGCTGTTCGGCGAGGTGTGCCTGATCGCCGAGCCCGGGGTGCTGCGCGGCCGCCGCTTCGGCAACGCCGTGCTCGCCGCGAGCCGCGCCCCGCTGCCCGTGGACCGGATCGCCCGGCGCACCGCGTCGGACGTCTTCCCCGCACGGGTGGTGGACGGCGACGCACTGGAGGTGTTCGGACGGGGTGCGCGGCCGGTCTACGACAGGGACGCGGTGCCCTCGCCGATCCCGCCCGACGGCTCCTTCGGCGTCGGCTGACCGCCCTGGGCGACCGTCCGGCCGCCCCCGGTGTCGTCCACGCGCCGCAGCCGCCGCACCTCGGGCACGGTGAGCACCGCGCCGGTCAGCAGCACCGTCAGTCCCGCGCAGCCCCACAGCGCCCCGTACAGGCCGAAGGCGTCCGCGGCCGGGCCGGCCAGGGCCGTGCCGATCGGCATCATGGAGACCGAGCCGAACCAGTCGTAGGCCGCGACGCGGGAGAGCTTGTCCTCGGGGATCTCCTGGTGCAGCGCCATCATCCAGGCCACGCCGAACACCTCGATCGACATGCCCGCCACCAGCATCGCGCAGGCCAGCAGCGGCACCGGGACCGCCAGGGCCAGCGCGGCGGCGGGCAGCGAGAACGGGAAGACGCAGAGCACCCCGGCGAGCAGGATGCGGCGCGGCCGCCAGCGGAGCATCAGCAGCCCGCCCAGCAGGTTCCCGGCGCCGAAGGCGGCCAGGGCGGCGCCCCACGGCCCGGCTCCGCCGAGGTGCTCGCGGGCGACGAGCGGCCCGTACACCGCGTCGGCGGCCGTGAACACGGCGTTGACCACGGAGAACTGCACCACGATGCCCCACAGCCAGCGCCGTGAGGCGAACTCCCGCCAGCCGTCGCGCAGATCGCCCAGCAGACCGCCGCCGCGGTGTTCCGCCCGGTCGCGCAGCGCCGCCGGGGACACCCGCAGCAGGGAACGCAGTCCCGCCGCCACCGCGAAGCACGCCGCGTCCACCGCCAGCACCCAGCCGGGTCCCGCGAGGGCGACCAGGGCTCCGGCGAGCGCGGCACCGCCGACGTTCGCCCCGTTGACGCCGAGCCGGAACACCGCGAACGCGCGGGCCGCGTGAGTGGAGTCGACGGTCGACAGCAGCATGCCCTCGTTGGCGGGGGCGAAGAAGGCCTGCCCGGTGCCGCCGAGTGCGGAGAGCACCGCCATGTGCCAGATCTCGGCCCGTCCGGTCAGCACCAGGACCGCGAACAGCCCCTGTGAGACGGTGTTGAGGCAGTTGGCCGCGACCATGACCCGGTGCCGCGGCAGCCGGTCCGCGACCGCGCCGCCGATGAGCAGGAAGACGACCAGCGGCACCGTCCGCGCGGCGGCCACCACTCCGATCTCCGTGCCGCCGCCGCCCGCCTGCAGCACGGCGAACGCCGACGCGACGACGGCGCCCGAGGCGCCGAGCCCGGTCACGAAGGCGGCGGCGGCGAGGAGCCGGAAGTTGCGGCCGGCCCAGTCCGGGAAGTGCGGCCGGTGCGAGATGTTGCGTTTCACCCGGGGACTATCGTCGCTCGCCCGGTCCTTGGCAAACCGGTTTCCGGCCGGTGACCGGGGCGGGCCCGGGCCGGGGCCGCGGCCCCGGCCGGAGCGGGGGCCTCAGCCGACCAGCCGGACGCTGTCGCGGATTCTCGCCACCGTCGCGGCGTCGGTCGCGCCCGCGTAGCCGCTGTCCACGAGCAGCACCCAGGAACGGACCTCCTTGTCCTTGCCGAGGAAGGTGAAGCTGTACGAGGTGCCGTCGGCCGCGCACTTCCCCTTCATCCCGGTCGCGCGCGTGGAGGCGATCCAGCCGTGCAGGCCCTGGGCGTTGGTGTAGGCGCGCGGCGCGGACTCGGTGAGCTTGGTGCCGCCCTCCTTCTTGTACTTGCCGTACGCCCAGTTGTAGGCCTCGTTGACTGCCTCGGTCTTCAGGCTCTTGGCGCCCTTGCCGCCCTTGACGCCGGCCAGTCCGCGTTCGTCGGTGCCGCACCACTTCTCGTCGAGGACGGCCGCGCCGCCGGTGACCACCCGGTTGCCGTCCCACTCGTAGCCGATGAGCAGGCCCGGTGCCTTGGCCGTCCAGTCCTTGGGGAGGTCGTAGGCGACGCCCATGTCACTGCGCACGACGGTCTGCCAGCCGGGCACCACGGGCTTGATCGTGTCCTCGCCCGGGTTCCCGCGGGCGTCGTCGGGGCCGGGGCCCTCCTCGCTCACGGTGGCGGACGGCGTGGGGGTGGTGGATGCCGGCGCGCTCGACGAGGCGACCGGCGAGCCGCCGGTGGACGGGCCGGCCTGCGGGTCCCCGTCGTCCCCGGTGAGTTTCACGGCGACCAGCGCGCCGGCGGCGACCACCGCGACCGCCGCCACCACCGACACCGCGACGACCGCGCCCCGCCGGCCCCCGGGCGGCTTCGGCGGCCCGCCCGGCCCGGGCGGCGGCCCCCACGTCTGCGGAGGCTGCTGGTAGGCGGGGTGCTGCTGCGGCTGGTACGGGGAGGGCTGCTGATGCCCCCACGGGGGCTGGTTCTGCGGGGGCTGCTGCGGGTACTGCGGTCCCCCCGGTTCCTGCTGTCCTGGCCACATGGCTCGAAACACTAGGGGCTGAGCCGCCGAGGTTCCACGGAAGCGTTGATTACTTGCTGGTAACATCCGTTCCATGCCCGAGAACCAGCCGCAGATAGGCGAACTCATGGCGGCCACCGTGCCGATGGCCGCCACCCTCAGCATCGAGTTCCTGGAGACCACCGCGGAGCACGCCGTGGTCCGCCTCCCCGACCGGCCCGCCTATCACAACCACGTCGGCGGCCCCCACGCCGGCGCGATGTTCACCCTGGCCGAGACCGCCAGCGGCGCCGTCGTCCTCGCGGCCTTCGCCGACCGGCTCTCCCAGGCCGTACCCCTCGCCGTGCGCGCCGAGATCGGCTACAGGAAGCTCGCCATGGGCCCGGTCACCGCCACCGCCCGGCTCGGCCGCCCCGCGGCCGACGTCATCGCCGAACTCGACAGGGGCGAGCGCCCGGAGTTCCCCGTCACCGTCGCCATCCGGCGCGAGGACGGCGCCGTGACGGGCGAGATGAGCATCGTCTGGACCCTGCGCCCCAACGGCTGACCCCTGACGCGTTCGGCGCCCCTGGTGCAACTGCCGGTGATGCCCAGCCTGTTCGGTTCGAAGATCGTGGATCTTGTGGTCTTCGCGCGGCCGGAACGGTTCCGGCTCCTTGCCCCGGCCGTGGCCGCCGGGCTCACGGAGACCCGAGAGCCCGGCGGGCCGCCCAAATGTCGTACCTGATCGCCGGTTGCGCCGGCCTGTACGCCGGCACCCGGGCACTGGTGCTCCGACGGCGGCAACGCGGCACCGAGGCGGCACGCTCCTCGTCGGTGATCCTGCGGCCGGGGGTGCTCGCCGTCCTCGCGGGGCTCTGCTCCGCCTGCGGGGCGTTCCTGCTCGCGGACGGGACCCTCGTCACGGCGCAGGGCTGAGCCCCTGGCCCCGGGCGACGGCGACGGGCCGGCCCGCACGTCGGCTACGCTGCAACGACGCGCGCACGTGCGCGCGTCCTCACATCCGACCGCCCTAGGGGGAGGAAGCGGCCTTGCACGTCCAGGAGTGGCTCGGCACGATCCCGCCGGTCAGCGTCTACCTGCTGGTGGGCCTCGTGATCGGCCTGGAGAGCCTGGGCATCCCGCTGCCGGGCGAGATCATCCTCGTCAGCTCGGCTCTGCTCGCCTCCCAGGGGCATGTGGACCCCTGGGTGGTCGGCGTCTGCGCCTCGGTCGGCGCGATCGTGGGCGACTCGATCGGCTACGCCATCGGCCGCCGCGGCGGCCGGCCCCTGCTGGACCGCCTGGGCAGGCGCTTCCCCAAGCACTTCTCGGCGGCGCACATTGCGACCGCCGAGGCGTCGTTCACGCGCTGGGGCATGTGGGCGGTGTTCTTCGGGCGCTTCGTGGCGCTGCTGCGGATCTTCGCCGGCCCGCTGTCGGGCGTGCTGAAGATGCCGTACTGGAAGTTCCTCACCGCCAACGTCCTCGGCGGCATCGTGTGGGCCGGCGGCACCACGGTCGTCATCTACTACGTGGGCATCGTCGCCGAGCCGTGGCTCAAGCGCTTCTCCTGGCTCGGCCTGGTGGCCGCCGTCCTGATCGGCCTCGGCTCGTTCCTCGTCGTACGCCGCCGGGCCAAGGCCGCCGCGAAGGCCCACGAGGCGGCCGCGCCCGAGGCGGACGCCGTGGCGGCGACCGCCGCCGACTGAGCGGCCGGGCCCGGGGCGGTCAGTCCCGGGCGAAGGCCGCCCGGTGGACGTCGGCCAGCCGGACGTAGTGCTCGGCGTTGATCCGCACCATCTCGCGCTCCTCCGCCGTGAGCTGGCGGCGCACCTTCGCCGGCACGCCCGCCACCAGCGACCCCGGGGGCACCCGCATGCCCTGGGGGACGAGCGCGCCCGCCGCGACGAGCGAGCCGGTGCCGATGTGCGCGCCGTTCAGGACGGTGGCGCCCATGCCGACCAGCACGTCGTCCTCGACGACGCAGCCGTGCAGCACCGCGTTGTGCCCCACCGTGACGCCCGCGCCGATCACCGCGGGGAACCCGGGATCGGCGTGCACCGTGGAGTTGTCCTGGATGTTGCTGCCCTCGCCGACGCTGATCGACTCGCAGTCGCCGCGCAGCACCGCGTGGTACCAGGCGCTCGCGCCGGCCGCCATCGTCACGTCGCCCAGCACCACCGAGGTCGGCGCGGTGAAGGCGGCGGGGTCCAGCCGGGGCGCGCGTCCGGCGACGTCCGCGATCAAGGCTCTCTCCGTCATGGGGATCACCGTAGTCCGGTGATTGCGCCGATCGCGTGGCGGGTAGCGCGTAGATCGTGCTGAAGTTCTCCGATGACGTGATCATCGCGCTGGAAACGGGAGCCCCGATCGTCGCCCTCGAGTCGACGATCATCTCCCACGGCCTGCCCCGCCCCCGCAACCACGCGGTGGCGCTGGAGCTGGAGGCCGCCGTGCGCGAGGCCGGCGCCGTCCCCGCGACCATCGCCGTGCTGGACGGCGTGCCCCGCATCGGGCTCGACGGCAAGGGCCTGGAGCGCATCGCCGGCGACGAGGGGATGCGCAAGCTCGGCCACCGCGACCTGCCCGTCGCGGTCGCCACCGGGGCGAGCGGCGCCACCACCGTCTCGGCCACCGCCTACCTCGCCGCCCGTGCCGGGCTGCGGGTCTTCGCCACCGGCGGACTGGGCGGCGTGCACCGCGGCTGGACCGACGAGCAGGACGAATCCGCCGACCTGCGGCTGCTCGCCGGGACCCGGATCACCGTCGTCTGCGCCGGGGTGAAGTCGATCCTGGACGTGCCCGCCACCCTGCAGCGCCTGGAGACCCTGGGCGTCACGGTCGTGGGCTACGGGACGACGGAGTTCCCCGGCTTCTACCTCAGCGGCTCCGGGCAGCCCGTGGACTGGACGGTCCGCACGCCCGACGAGGCCGCCTGCGTCATGGCCGCCCAGGACGACCTCGACGGCCCGCCGTCCGCGGTGATCCTCGCCAACCCCGTGCCGGAGCACGAGCAGCTCGACCCGGCCCTGCACGACCGGGTCCTCGCGGAGGCGCTGGCCGCCGCCGAACGCGAGGGCGTCACCGGGCAGGCCGTCACGCCGTTCCTCCTCGGGCACCTCGTGGAGCACACCGGCGGCGCCAGCCTGGAGGCGAACCTGGCCGCCGTCCGCGGCAACGTCCGCCTGGCCGCACAGGTCGCCGTCGCGTGGACGGAACGCGGCGCACATCACATCTGATCGCCCGGCCGCGCCCCCGCCCCCTCGGTACGGTGAGCGGGTGCCGAAAAACGAGAACCTGTTCTCCTCCGCGGCGGCCTGGCGCCGCCGTGCCGTCTCGCGAGTGGTGCACCGCGCCTGGCGGTGGGCCCAGAACGCGGGTTCCGTCTCCGCGGACCGCCCCGGCCCGCTGCGCTTCGGCCGGATCGGCGCGGGCACCCGGCTGGCGTTCCCGCAGGGCACGATCTTCGGCGAGCGGTGGATCCACCTCGGCGAGTGCTGCATCATCGGCGAACAGGTCACCCTCACCGCCGGGATGATGCCCGGCCTCGACCTCGGGCCCGATCCCGTCGTCCGGCTCGGCAACGGCGTCGTCCTCGGCCGCGGCAGCCACGTCATCGCCTCCCGGCCGGTCGTCTTCGGCGACGACGTCTACTGCGGGCCGTACGTGTACGTCACCAGCGACAACCACTCCTACGACGATCCGCACGAGCCCATCGGCCGCCAGTGGCCGCGCTCGGCGCCCGTCGAGATCGGCTCGGGGAGCTGGCTCGGCGCGGGCGCGGTGATCCTGCCGGGGGCCCGGATCGGGCGGAACGTCGTCGTCGCGGCGGGCGCCATCGTGCGGGGCGAGGTCCCCGACCACTCGGTGGTGGCGGGCGCTCCGGCCCGGGTGGTCCGGCGCTGGACGCCCGAGCGGGGATGGGAGCCGCCGCTGCGGACACCCGCGCCGCGTCCCGTCCCCGCCGGGGCGACCCATCAGCAGCTGGCCGCGCTCGCGGGTCTGGAGCCCGAACTCATCGCGGGGCTGGAGGAGAAGCTCGCCTCCGAGGCCTGACCGGCCGGGCGGGCGGCGCGCGCGGCGCATCTTGCCGAAACGGCATGGAATGTTGCCTCCCGCCGGCGGCCGGAGTGATCGTGCCGCCATGGACGAGAACAACAGCGACATCGGCGGCAACGCGATCGACGCACCGGGCGGCGTGTGGGACGTGGTGGTCGTCGGGGGAGGCGCCGCCGGACTGTCCGGCGCGCTGACCCTGGCACGGGTACGGCGGCCGGTGCTGGTGATCGACGCGGGCGAGCCCCGCAACGCCCCCGCCGCCGCGGCACACGGACTGCTGGGACGCGACGGCATCGCCCCCCTGGAACTGCTGCGGAAGGGGCGGGACGAGGTCGCCGCCTACGGCGGCCGCGTCGTCGCCGGACGCGTCACGGCGATCCACCGCGAGGGCGGCCGCTTCCTGGTCGAGTGCGCGGACGGACGGCGCACGGCGGCCCGGCGGGTCCTGGTGGCCTCCGGTCTGGTCGACGAACTGCCGGACGTGCCCGGCCTGGCGGAGCGATGGGGCAGGGACGTGGTGCACTGCGTGTTCTGCCACGGCTGGGAGGTCCGCGACACCGCGGTCGGGGTGCTGGGCAGCTTCCACCAGGCGCTGCTGTTCCGGCAGTTGTCCGAGGACGTGACGCTGTTCCTGCACCCGGGCACGGATCTGACGGACGATCAGTGGGAACAGCTCGCCGGGCTGGGCGTCGGGGTCGTGGAGGGCGCCGTGAGCGGCCTGGCGACCGACGACGCGGGCCGGCTGGCGGGGGTGCGCCTCACCTCCGGGCGCACGGTGCCCGTCCGCGTGCTCGCGGTGGCCCCGCGCTTGACGGCCCGGGCGTCCTTCCTCGGCGGCCTCGGCCTGGCCGTGCGGGAGCATCCGGCGGGCTTCGGGGAGCAGCTCACCGTGGACGCCTCGGGCTTCACCGGCGTCGACGGCGTGTGGGCCGCGGGGAACGTCGGCGACCTGACGGCGGGTGTCCCGGCAGCCGCGGCGGCCGGCACGACAGCGGCGGCGGCCATCGTCATGGACCTGCTGGCGGACGACGCCCGCGCGGCGGCCCGGTCCCGCCGGGCCGGTGACGCCGAGGTGTTCGGCGCGGGGATGGAGGCGGAGGTGACGCGGCGCGTGCTCGGTACGCGGGCGCACGGTGTGGACCCGCTGCCGGGGAGGTGACCCGCGGGCGCGCCGGTCTCAGGCGGTGCGGGCCCGCAGATGGGCCCGCTCGCCCTGCCGCCCGAACAGGACGAGCAGTTCGACGGGGTCCTCGCCGTCGGGACCGAGCCAGTGCGGGACGTGGGTGTCGAACTCCGCGGCCTCGCCCGGCTTCAGGACCACGCGCCGGTCGCCGAGGAGCAGCAGCAGCCGGCCGGCGAGGACGTAGACCCATTCGAAGCCCTCGTGGGTCTTCAACTCGGGCTCCGTGCCCGGCTGCGGCGGGATCAGCAGCTTGTGCGCCTGGATCCCGCCCGGTCTGCTCAGCGGCACGTACGTCAGGCCGTCGCGGGTGACCGGGCGCAGGTGGATACGGGGATCTCCGGTGCGGGGCGCGCCGACGAGCTCGTCGAGCGGCACCGCGTGGACCTCCGCCAGGGTCAGCAGCAACTCCAGGGTCGGCTTTCGCCCGCCGCCCTCCAGACGGGACAGGGTGCTCTCGTTGATCCCGGTCCGCTCGGCCAGTTCGGCCAGGGTCATGCCGCGCCGGCGCCGCAGCTCGCGCAGCCGGGGCCCGACCGCGTCCAGCACCTCTTTCCTCGTGGCTCCCACGTCCCCAGGTTGCCGAAACGGCACGGGCCGGCGCAACCGAGGCGACCGCCGCCCCGCTCACGCCTCCCCGAGACGGCCCGCCGCCGGCTCCGTGGATTTGTTAGCGTGCCGGACATGCGCGCACCCATCGGCACCTTCACCGACGTCCACCCCGCCGTGGAACGGCTCGACCTGCTGCCGGCCCCCGTCGCCGCCGCGCTCACGGCGTGGAGCGGGCAGGTGCCGGTCGAGGAACTGCTGCTCGTCGACACCGACCCGGAGAAGGCCGACACCGCCGTCTTCGCCGAGACGTACGGGGTCGCCCTGGAGCAGTCCGCGAACTGCGTGGTCGTCGCGGGCAAGCGCGGCGGGGAGGTCACGCTCGCCGCCTGCGTCGTCCTCGCCACCACGCGGGCCGATGTGAACGGCCTCGTGCGGCGTCATCTCGGGGTCCGCAAAGCCTCGTTCGCGCCGATGGACACCGCCGTGGGCGAGAGCGGCATGGAGTACGGCGGCATCACCCCGATCGGGCTGCCCGCCGCCTGGCCGCTGCTGGTGGACGCGTCGGTCGCGGACACCCCCTACGTGATCATCGGCAGCGGCCGGCGGCGCGGCAAGCTGCTCGTGCCGGGCAAGGCGCTGGCGTCGCTGCCCGGTGCGGAACTGCTGGAAGGGCTGGGACTCCCCGCGTGACGGAACTGCTGGACCGCCTGGAGCGCTACTACGACGCCGTGCCCCGGGCGGGCGCGCGCGCCGAGGAGCACGGCCCGCTCACCCTCTTCGTGCGCGAGGGCGTCGGCTGGCCCTTCTACGCCCGCCCCGCGCCGGCCGCGGACGGCGGCCCCGTCGGCCGGGCCGACGTGGACCGGGTCCGGGCCCGCCAGCGGGAGCTGGGCGTGCCCGAGAGCTTCGAGTGGATCGCGGAGACCAGCCCCGGGCTGCGGGAGGCGGCGCTGGCCTCCGGCCTCGCCGTGCACGAGCACCCGCTGATGGTGCTCGATCCGCTCGTCCCGCCCCCGCTGCCGCCGGAACTCCCCGCGGGCGTCGGCGTACGGACGCTGGGGCCCGGCGACCCGGCGCTGCCCAGCGCCCTCACCGTCCCGCACCTGGCCTTCGCGCAGCCCGGCACCGCCATCGGCACCGCCGGCCGGGCGGAACTCGCCGCCGCGCTCCCGCTGCACGCGGCCCCCGGTCTCGTCGCGACCGCGGAGGCACGGGTGCGGGCCGGGCTCACCGTGCACGCCGCCGCCGTCGAGGGCGGCACCGCGCTGTGCGCGGGCCAGTACAACCCCGTGGGCGCGGTCTGCGAGATCGTCGGCGTCGGCACCCTGCCCAGCGCCCGCCGGCGCGGTCTGGCCCTCGCGGTCACCGGGGCGCTCGTCGCCGACGCCCGCGAACGCGGGCTGACCACGGTGTTCCTCTCGGCCGGCGACGAGGACGTCGCCCGGATCTACGCCCGGCTCGGCTTCCGCCGGGTCGGCACGGCCCTCATCGCGGAGCCGCCCGCCCCCTGACGGGGCCACCGCCCGGCTGCTGGGACAGGTCCAGCGACAGCGGGATCGAGTGCTCGGCGAAGCCGAGGCTGCGGTACAGCGGCTCGGCCTCCGGGGTCGCATGCAGATCGACGCGGGTCACGCCCTGTTCGGCGAACCACGCGAGCAGGGACTCCGTCGTCGCCCGGGCGTACCCCAGGCCCCGGTAGCGGGTGTCGGTGCAGACGTTGAAGACGAAGCCGAACCGGCCCGCCGGGTGCCCGGGGGCGGGCAGCCGTTCCTCGATCCGGCCCACCGCGCACGCCGCGAGGTGCGGGCCGTCCGCGGCCGCCGGATCGCCGTCCACCACGAACGCCCCCAGCCACCGCGCACCGCCCACGGCGAGCTGTTCGCGCGCCCGCTCCTCGGCGGCCGCCTCCCAGGGACCGGGCTCGTCCCGTCCGCTCATGGCCAGGAACATCAGCCGCCGCAGCCGTACCAGCTCGGCGGCGTCATCGGGTCGGGCGGGGCGTACGGGACCGGGCATGCGCGCACGCTACAACAGGGGGCCGGACCGTACGCGGCCGGTTTCCCGCCCGGCGGCCGGGGGCCTACCCGAGCCGGGGGATCTCGATCGCGGGGCAGCGGTCCATGACCATCAGCAGCCCCGCGTCCCGGGTGCGCCGGTACGCGTCCTCGTCGATCACTCCGAGCTGGTACCAGACCGCCTTCGCACCGATCGCGACGGCCTCGTCCGCGACGGGGCCGGCCAGGTCGGAGTTGACGAAGACGTCCACCACGTCGACCGGGAACGGGATGTCGGCCAGCGAGGCGTAGCCCTGCTCCCCGTGGACGGTCTCGGCCTTCGGGTGCACCGGCACCACGCGCTTGCCGTAGCGCTGCAGCACCGCGGCGACGCCGTACGCCGCCCGCGAGGCGTTGTTGGACAGTCCCACCACGGCCCAGGTGTCCCCGAGGCCGGTCAGGATCTCCCGAACCGCCGCGTCGTCTCCGTGCACGTCGTCCTCCCTCAATCCGGTCCGCAGCAGTCAACCAGAGGACGCACCTGACTGTTCCCGTAGGGTGGCGGGGTGGTGGAGCGGTATCTGACGATCGGGCGCGAGCACGTCCACGAGAGCGAGATCAAGCGCTCGCGGTTCCTGTGCGCGCTGGCGCCGGTGTCCGGTGAGGAGGCGGCGCAGGAGTTCATCGCCCGTGTCCGCAAGGAGCACGCCGGGGCGACGCACAACTGCTTCGCGTACGTGATCGGCGCCGAGGGCCGGATCCACAGGGCCAGCGACGACGGGGAACCGGGCGGCACCGCGGGCACCCCCATGCTGCAGGTGCTGCTGCGCCGCGAGGTCAGGGACGTCGTCGCCGTCGTCACCCGCTACTACGGCGGCGTCCAGCTCGGCGCGGGGGGCCTGGTCCGCGCCTACGGGGGCGCCGTCTCGGCGGCCCTCGACGAGGTCGGCACCGTGGAGCGGCAGAAGCTCGCGCTGGTCACCGTCGTCGCCGGCCACCAGCGGGCCGGGCGCATCGAGAACGACCTGCGCGCCGCCGGCCGCGCCGTGCGCGGCGTCGCCTACGGCGCGGCGGAGGTGCGCATCGAACTGGGCGTGCCGCAGGAGGAGCTGGCCGCCTTCCGGGCCTGGCTCGCCGACGCATCCGCGGGGACCGCGGGCGTGGAGGTCTCGGGCAGCGCCTTCGTGGACGTCTGACCGGGGCCGTAGCCGGGGCCGGGGCGGGCGCCCGGGCCGGGACGCACCCGGCCGTCGCGGGCCCGGCCGGTCACCCGAACACGATGCGGTTCCCCCGTCCGGGAGGTCAGCTCTCGTCTATGACGTTGGTGACTTCGCCCTCGAGGGTGGCCTCGAGGAAGCAGGTGCGGTAGCTGTCGACTCGGTAGTAGTACAGGGACGGTTCGTTGCTGATGATGTCGGGCTTCACGACCGCGTAGCTGGTCTTCGGGTGCTTGACCGTGCACTCCGTGTCCGCCTGGCTCATCAGGGCCGGCAGTGCCTCCCAGTTGACGGCCTTGAGGTCGATGACCGTGTCGTCGGCGTCGATGGTGCCCTTGATGATCCCGTCCTCGAGTTTTCCGTCGCTGTACGAGTAGCTGTCGAAGACGGTCTTGTCCGTCTTCTTGGGCGCCTTGAAGCTCGCGTAGTCCTCGTAGAGGGTGAGTTCGACCACCTTGGTGCCGCCCGAGACCGACTTGACGACGTCCGCCATCGAGCGGCCCCCGGCCACCGAGAGCAGGTTCTTCGGCGCCGCCGTGCTCGGGGCGCCGGAGGATCGCGTGCTCTTCCGTGTGCCCGTGCCGCCCTTCCCGGCGGCGCCGGCGTCCCCGTCGCCGTGGAGCTGCGGGAGAAGGGTCCACAGCAGGACGCCCGCGACACCCACCGCCGCGACCGCGGTGGCGGCGGCCAGGACCCGGCCGGCCCGCCCCGCGCGGGGGGCCGCGGGGAGCGGGGTGGGCCGGGTCGCGGGCTGCGGCGGGTGGTACGGCTCGGGCGCCATGGGCCGGTACGACGCCGGGGCGGGCCCGAAACCGGGGGGCGCCGCGTCCACGGGTCCGGGCGCGGGGAGCACAGGGGGGAGGAGCGCGGGCGCAGCGCCGCGCTCCGCGTCGGCGAGCATCCGGTCGAGCGCGTCGGCGCCGGGCCGCGCGGCGGCGTCCCGGACGAGCAGCGCGGTGAGCACGGGGGCCAGCGGTCCCGACCGCGCCGGGGGCGGCAACGGCTCGTCGAGGACGGCGACGAGCGTGGCGATGCTGGTCTCGCGGCGCAGCGGATGGACGCCCTCCACCGCGACGTACAGCAGCATGCCCAGCGACCACAGGTCGGAGGCGGGGTTGCCCTCCTCCCCGCGGATGCGCTCGGGGGCGATGTACTCGGGCGAGCCGATCAGGCCGCCGGTGGTCGTCAGCCGCGTCGAGTCGCGGAGCGTGGCGATGCCGAAGTCGGTGAGCACCGGAGTCATGTCGGGCCGCAGCAGCACGTTCGCGGGCTTCACGTCGCGGTGGTGGACGCCGACCGCGTGCGCGGCGCGCAGCCCCGCCAGGACGCCGCGGCCGACCGTGGCCGCCTCCGGCGGGGTGAGCGGGCCGCGGGCCAGCCGGTCCTGGAGGGAGCCGCCGGTCACCAGCTCCATCACGAGCCAGGGGTGCGGGAGGTCCGCTTCGTCCACGATGTGGTGGATCGTCGCGACATTGGGGTGGTGCACCCGGGCCAGCGCGCGGGCCTCGCGCAGCACGCGCTCGCGCATCTTGGCCGCCGCCTCGGGGTCGGCATCCGCCAAGTCGGTTTCGGGCGGGCGTACTTCCTTCAGGGCGACCTCGCGCTGCAGAACGGTGTCGCGGGCCCGCCACACCAGGCCCATGCCGCCGCCGCCCAGTCGTTCCAGCAGCTCGAAGCGGCCGTCGATCAGTCGTCTGCCGGAGTCGCTCGCCGTCATGGCGGTCATCGTACGGGTGGGCGGGGACACGGCTTGACCGACCTTGCCCGAGTTCGGACTCCCGCGACGCGCTGACAGTGGTGGCCGATAGCCTGCTACCGGAGCGCACGGGACCGGTGGGGACACCGGGGCCCGCGCGGAGCATGCGGAACGTGAGGCGGAGGACGGAACATGCGGGCGGGAGAGCCGCGGTGAGGCTGCTGCACACCTCCGACTGGCATCTGGGGCGGTCCTTCCACCGGGTCGGACTGCTCGACGCCCAGGCGGCGTTCATCGACCACCTGGTGGCGACGGCACGGGCGGAGCGCGTCGACGCCGTCCTCGTCGCCGGTGACGTCTACGACCGGGCGCTGCCGTCGCTGCCCGCCGTCGAGCTCTTCGACGACGCGCTGCACCGGCTCGCCGCCCTCGGCGTGCCCACGGTGATGATCTCCGGCAACCACGACTCCGCCCGCCGGCTGGGGGTGGCCTCCGGCCTGATCGACCGCGCCGGGATCCACCTGCGGACCGACCCGGCCGGCTGCGCGACGCCTGTCGTCCTCGCCGACGAGCACGGGCCGGTCGCCCTCTACGGGCTGCCCTACCTGGAACCCGCCCTGGTGCGCGAGGAGTTCACCCTCGACCGGGCCGGGCACACCGAGGTGCTGAGCGCCGCCATGACGCGGGTCCGCGCCGACCTCGCCGCCCGCCCCGCGGGCACCCGCTCGGTCGTGCTGGCGCACGCGTTCGTCGCGGGCGGCGCGCCCAGCGACAGCGAGCGGGACATCACGGTCGGCGGCGTGGCGGCCGTGCCCGCGGACGTCTTCGAGGGCATCGACTACGTGGCCCTGGGCCACCTCCACGGCTGCCAGACGATCTCCGACCGCGTGCGCTACTCCGGCTCGCCGCTCGCGTACTCCTTCTCCGAGGCCGACCACCGCAAGGGCACGTGGCTGGTCGACCTCGGCGCCGACGGCTCCGTGGCCGCCGAGCGGGTCGACTGCCCCGTGCCCCGGCCGCTGGCCCGGCTCCGCGGCCGCCTCGGGGAACTGCTGGAGGACCCGGCGCACGCACGGCACGAGGGCTCCTGGGTCGAGGCCACCCTCACCGACCCGCACCGCCCGCACGAGCCCATGGCCCGCCTGCGCAAGCGGTTCCCGCACGCCCTCGCGCTGGCCTTCGAGCCGGAGCGCACCGACGCCGGCGCCCACGCCTCGTACGCGCAGCGCCTGCGCGGCCGCACCGACCGGCAGATCGCCGAGGACTTCGTGACCCACGTGCGCGGCACGGGCCCCGACACCGCGGAGCGGGGCGTCCTGCGGGACGCGTTCGACGCGGTCCGCAGCGACGCCGCACGGGCGGAGACCGACTGATGCGCCTGCACCGTCTGACCCTGACCGCCTTCGGGCCGTTCGCCGGCAGCCACACCGTGGACTTCGACGAGCTGTCCGCGGCCGGGCTGTTCCTGCTCCACGGCGCGACCGGCGCCGGCAAGACCTCCGTCCTCGACGGGGTGTGCTTCGCCCTGTACGGCGGCGTCCCCGGCAGCCGGCAGGGCAACCGGCTGCGCAGCGACCACGCCGGACAGGACACGCTCACCGAGGTCGTGCTCGACCTGACCGTGGGGGGCCGGCGGCTGGAGATCACCCGCCGGCCCGAGCAGCCGCGCCCCAAGAAGCGCGGCAGCGGCTGGACGATGGAGAAGGCCGTCACCCTGCTGCGCGAGCACACCGCCGGCCAGTGGCGGGCGCTCAGCAAGTCCCACCAGGAGGCGGGCGAGGAGCTGAGGCAGCTCATCGGCATGAGCCGGGAGCAGTTCTGCCAGGTCGTGCTGCTGCCCCAGGGCGAGTTCGCCACGTTCCTGCGGGCCACCGCCACCGAACGGGCCGCCCTGCTCGGCAGGCTCTTCGACACCCGCCGCTTCAAGGCCGTCGAGGAGTGGCTGCGGGCCGAGCGGCGGGCCGCCGAGCAGCGGGTGGCCGCCGGGGACGGCGAACTGCTGCGGCTCGCCGAACGCATGGGCCAGGCCGCCGGAGACGACCCCGAGGCCCTCGCCGGGCCGTTGCCCGAGGGCGCCGCCGCCGGCGACCCGGAACTGGCCGCACACATCCTGAGCTGGGCGGCCGTCCTGGCCGCCACCGCCCGCGAACGCGCCGACATCGCCGACCTGGCGGTCGCCGCCGCCGAAGGCGCGCACGAGCAGGCCCAGCGCGAGGCCGAGGCGGTACGCGAACTCGCCGTACGGCAGCGCCGCCACGCCGCGGCCGAGCGCCGGGCCCGCGACATGGCCGGCGAGCGCGAGGCCCGCGCCCGCGAACAGGAGCTGCTGGCTACGGCGGAGCGGGCCGCCACCGTGGCGCCCGCCCTGGAGCTGCGCGAGCGCGCCGCCGGCCGGCAGGCACGTGCGGCCGCCGAGGAGCGCACCGCCCGCGCGGGCCTGCCCGCCGAGCAGTACGAGGCGGGCGCCGAGCAGCTCGCCGAGTACGAGAACCGGCTCCGCGAGGAGCTGGGCGGCCTCGCCGACGCCGACCGGGACGAGCGGCGGGCCGCGGAACTGGCCCACGACCGCGGGCGCGTGGAGCGCGAGGCCGCCGAGGACGAACGGCTGACCGCCGACACCGCCGCCTGGCTCGACGGCTGGGAGACCGAACGCCTCGGCCGTGAACGCGCCGTGGACACCGCCCAGTCCGCCGCCACCCGCGCCGCCGAGCTCTCCGGCGCCCTCGACCGGGCCCGGCGCCGCCATGACGCCGCCCGCGAACGCGACACGCACGCCGCCGCGCTGCTCGCCGCGCAGGACCGGCTGCGCGCGGCGCGCGACGCGGCCGCCGACGCCCGCGACCACTGGCAGGACGTACGCGAGGCCCGCATCAGCGGCATGGCCGCCGAACTGGCCGCACAGCTCAGCCCCGGCGAGGGCTGCCTGGTCTGCGGTGCCACCGAGCACCCCCACCCGGCCCGCCCCGCCGCCCGCCAGGTGGGCCGCGCGGACGAGGAGGCCGCGCAGGAGGCCCAGCAGCGGGCTGCCGGCGCACGGGACGCCGCGCAGGAGCAGGTCGTACACCTCGCCGCCGCCCGTGACGCCGCCCTCGCCGCCGCGGGGCCGGAGCCGGCGGCCGAACTCGCCGCCGCGCAGGCCGCGCTGGAGGAGGAGTACCAGGCCGCCGTCCGCATCGCCGCGGGAGCGCCCGAGGCGCGCCAGGCACTCGACCGGGCCCTCGCGGAGCACGCCCGGCGCACCGCCGACCGCAGCGAGGCCGAGAGCCGGCTCGCCTCCCTCACCACCCGCCGGGAACTCCTCGACCAGGAGGCCGCCGAACTCACCGCCCGGCTGGCCCGGGCCCGCGGCGCCCACGCCACCGTCGCCGAGCGCCGCGCCCGGCTCACGGCGGACGCCCGGCTCGCCGCGGCCGCGGCCGGGGCGGCCCGCGCGGCCCAGGAGTCCGCCCGCGCGCTGAAGGAGGCCGACTCCGACCTGGCCGACGCCGCCTACAAGGCCGGCTTCCCCACGCCCGAGGCCGCGGCCGACGCCGTACTGCCCGAGACGGAAACGCGGCGGCTGCGGCAGCGGGCGGAGGAGTGGCGCCGCGAGGAGGCCGCGGTCACCGCGGAACTCACCGCCCTGGACCTTGCCGAGGCCGCCGCGCTGCCCCCGGCCGACCCCGACGCGGCCCGCCGGGCCGTCGAGACCGCGACCGCACGGCTGCGCGGGGTCACCGCCCGGCAGTCCGCCGCGCACACCGCCCGCGAGGCCCTCGACCGGCTGCGGGCCGAGGCCTTGCGCGGTACCAGGGCGCTCGCCCCGGCCCGTGAGGAGTACGCGCGGCTGCGGCGCCTCGCCGACCTCGCGACCGGCGCCGGGGAGAACACGCTGCGCATGGAGCTGGAGACCTATGTGCTCGCCGCCCGGCTGGAACAGGTCGCGGCCGCGGCCAGCGTCCGGCTGCACCGCATGTCCTCCGGGCGCTACACCCTCGTCCACACCGACGCCCGCGCCTCACGCAACGTCAAGTCGGGCCTGGGGCTGATGGTCGTGGACTCCTGGACGGGCACCGAACGCGACACCGCCACGCTCTCCGGCGGCGAGACCTTCTTCGCCTCCCTGGCCCTCGCCCTCGGTCTCGCCGACGTCGTCACGGACGAGGCGGGCGGCGCCCGCCTCGACACGCTCTTCGTCGACGAGGGCTTCGGCAGCCTCGACGAGCAGACCCTCGACGAGGTGCTGGACGTCCTCGACGGGCTGCGCGAACGCGACCGCGCCGTCGGCATCGTCAGCCACGTCGCCGAGCTCAGGCAGCGCGTCCCCGCCCAGCTGCAGGTCGTCAAGGGGCAGCGCGGGTCAGCCCTCCGCCACCGCACGGCGGGGGAGCGGTGAGGAGTAGACGACACTCGTCGTCACCGAACCCAGGCCCGAGACGCGGCCGGTGATCTCCTCCAGGTGGCGCATCGAACGGGCGGTGACCTTGAGCACGAAGCAGTCGTCACCCGTCACATGGTGGGCCTCCAGGATCTCCGGGGTCGACTCCAGCAGATCGTGGAACGGCTTGTAGTTGCCGTGCGGATACCGCAGCCGGACGAACGCCAGGATCGGGCGGCCGGTCCGCTCCAGGTCCACCACGGCCGTGTACGCCGTGATCACCCCCGCCTCCTCCAGCCGCCGGACCCGCTCGGTCACGGCGCTCGGGGACATCGACACGGCACGCGCCAGCTCCGCGTAGCTGGCCCGGCCGTCGCGCTGCAGGGCGTCCAGGATGCGCCAGTCGGTGGCGTCGAGGGAATCCACGGTCATGCCCCCTGGCTACCAGGGATTTCCCCGGCCGGGCAAGGCGGACGCCGGGGAACGGCCCTTCAGGCGACCGGCCGGCGCTCATAGATTTGCCGCCATGACGACGATGACGAGCAAGACGAGCAAGACGAGCAAGACGAGCAAGACGACCACGACGACACAGACCGCCGCCACCCCCGCCCCTGCCGGCCACCCCGTGCTGCGCGTGCCGCCCGCCGCGCCGGCCGACGCCGCCGCGTACTTCGCCGCGAGCCTCGCCTTCCACACCGACGTGTCCGACGTCGCGGCCGCCCTCGCCACGGCCGCGGAGACCGGCGCCGGGCCAGGCTTCGCCGTCGTCGACTCCCGCTCCACCCGGGCCTGGGAGCAGGGCCACGTCCCCGGCGCCGTCCACCTGCCCAGCGCGGACGTCCCGCGGCTCGCCGGCGCCCGCCTCGACCGCGACGTACCCGTCGTCGTGTACTGCTGGGGCCCCGGCTGCAACGGCGCCACCCGCGCAGCGCTCGCCCTGGCGAGCGCCGGCTACCAGGTCAAGGAGATGCTCGGCGGCATGGAGTACTGGATCCGCGAGGGCTTCGCCCACGAGACGGCCGACGGCACCGAACGGCGCCCCGCCGACCCGCTGACCGCACCCGTGGGCGCGGACGACTGCGGCTGCTGAGGCCGCCGCGGATCGGCCTCAGCGGACGACGGAGACGGCCGGCCGCAGGAACCGGCGGTCCCGGGGCCCGAACCCGGCGAGCGGCGCCGCCGCCCGCAGGACGACGTCCAGCACGGCGTCGGCGTCGCAGGCGTAGTGCCCGCTCGCCCAGGCCGCGTTGGCCTCGACCACCGCCCAGCCGTCCCCGGTCCGGCCGACGTCGACCACGATCGCGCCCGGCAGCTCCGGCACGCCGGACGCGAAGAGCCGTCCGGCGAACTCCCGCACCTCGCGGGCCGCCGGGTCACCGTCCAGCGGCGCCACGTCCAGGCCGCCGCGGGTCGCGTAGCGGCTGCCCGTCACCACCTCGCCGTCCAGCAGGAACAGCCGGTACTCGACGGCGAACGCCACGATGTCGCTCACCAGCACGGGAGCGTCGTCGTCCACCGCGTCCGGGCCGGGCAGACCGCTGCCGTCGGGGTACACCCTGGCCGGGAAGCTCTTGTCGTTCGGCGGCTTCACGAAGGCGGGCCGGCGCAGCGCGCGGGCCTCCGCCAGGGTCGTGAACCGGACGTCCCGCCCGACGAGTTCGAACGGCAGCCGGGCCAGCCAGTCCTCGTCGGCCTCCAGCAGCCCCAGGCCCAGGTCCGCCGCCACGGCGCCGGCGAACAGCGGCCCCGCGTACAGCGACGGGCCCACCGCGTCCGCCGCGTCCTGCGGCGCCCGCCACGTGGAGAGGGTGCGCGCCGCCATGCCGCGCCGGTGGGCGGCCGCCGCCAGCGCGTGCCCGGTCTCGGTGACGCGAGGGGAGAGGAAGAGGGTCCGGGACGGGGGAACGGTGTTCACGGTCCCGATGGTGGCCGAACCGGCGGGTGAAGCGACAGCGAATTACGCCCTCACACCCCGCCCGACCGGCCCCAACTCGTAGGCCCACTGGGCGTCCCGGTCCGCGATGCGCCCGAAGCCGGCCCGCTCCAGCACCCGTTGCGAGGCGCGGTTGCCGGGGTCGGTGGTCGCCAGCACCGTGCGCACCTCGGCACGGCTCAGTGCCCACCGGGACAGCACCAGCACCGCGTCCGTCGCCCAGCCCTCGCCCCGCGCGGACTCCGACAGGTCGTAGCCGATCTCCACCCGGCCGTCGACGGCGGAGGGCGGTCCGTGGAAGCCGATACCGCCGAGCGCGAGGCCGTCGTCCGACCGCTGGATCACGAACAGCCCCCACCCCGGGGCGTACACCTCGGCGGCCGCCGCGATCGTCATCATCCCGGCCGCGATGATCGTGCCCTCACCCGGCCCCCCGTCGATCCACGCCAGCCCGGCCCGCTTCCCGTCGGCCAGCTGCGCCGCCTCCCCCGGGAGCTGCTCCCGCAGGGTCAGCCGCCCGTGCGTCAGCACCAGACGGCCGTGGAGGTGGGAGGCCTGAGGGATCATCGAGAGGCACCGTTTCGCAGCGGGGGTCGGTCGGGTCGGCCGGGTCGGTCGGATCGGTCGGACGCGGCGTAACCGCCGGGTTCGCCGGCCAGGGCGCGGAGCGCCGCGGCGAGCGTCTTCGGGCAGGCGCCCGCGGGCAGGTCCGAGACCTGACCGTCGCCGACCTCCACCACCCGCCACCGGCCGTCCGCGTGCGGCGCCGGATCGGTGGTGACGAGGGGGCGGTCCAGGCCGCGTACCAGGGGGCGCGGCGCGTCGGCGCAGAAGACGAACAACACCCCCATACCGGAACCCTATCCGGCCGGCTCGCCGGCGGCGGGGCCGGCCGCAGCCCCGCCGCCCACGGGCACCGCCCGCCTAGAGCTTGGAGAGCTCGTCGACGAGGTCGTCCAGGCCCAGGGAGCCCTGCGACAGCGCGGCCATGTGCCAGGCCTTCGGGTCGAAGGAGTCGCCGTGCGCCTTGCGGGCGGCCTCGCGCCCGGCGAGCCAGGCGCGCTCGCCCAGCTTGTAGCCGATGGCCTGGCCCGGCATGCCGAGGTAGCGGATGATCTCGCTGTCGAGCATGGCGTCGCTGAGCCCGTTGAAGCGCCCGAAGAACTCGCGTCCCAGCTCCGGCGTCCAGGTCTCGCCCGGGCGGTACGGGCTGTCCTGCGGGATCTCCAGCTCCAGGTGCATGCCGATGTCCAGGATGACGCGGGTCGCCCGGAGCATCTGCGCGTTGAGGTAGCCGAGACGGCGGCCCGCGTCCGTCAGGAAGCCGAGCTCGTCCATGAGGCGCTCCGCGTACAGCGCCCAGCCCTCCGCGTTGGCGCTGACCTGGCCCAGCGTGGCCTGGTAGCGGCTGAGCCGGTCCGCGACGTACACCCACTGCGCGAGCTGCAGGTGGTGGCCGGGGACACCCTCGTGGTACCAGGTGCTGACCAGGTCCCAGACGGGGAACCGCTCACGGCCCAGGGTGGGCAGCCAGGTGCGGCCCGGGCGGGTGAAGTCCAGCGAGGGCGAGGTGTAGTACGGCGCGGCGGCGCTGCCGGCCGGGGCGATGCGCGACTCGACGCGCTTGACGGGCTCGGCCAGGTCGAAGTGGGTGCCGTCGAGCGCCGCCATGGCCTCGTCCATCACCTCCTGAAGCCACTCGCGGACCGCGTCGACGCCCTCGATGGCCTCGCCGGCCTCGTCCAGGTGCGCCAGGGCCTCCATCGGGGTGGCACCGGGCAGCACCTTCTCCGCCTCGACGCGCATCTCGGCCTCGATGCGCCGGAACTCGTCCCAGCCCCAGGCGTACGCCTCGTCCAGGTCGAGGTCGGAGCCCGTCCAGTAGCGGGCCCAGCGGGCGTACCGCTCGCGGCCGACCGCGTCGGAAGTGCCCTCCACCGCGGGCGCGTAGGTGTCGCGCAGCCAGTCCCGCAGGCCCCCGACGGCCGCGGTGGCCTCGGCGGCGGCGCCGTCGAGCTCGGACCGCAGGGCCTCGGGACCCTCCGCGACGAACTGCGCGAACCAGCTCGCTCCCGCGTCCTCGCCCAGCCACTCGCCGAGCTGCCCGACGACCGTGTCGACCTGGCGCGGCCCGGCCGGCAGCTTGCGGGCGACGCCCTCCTCCAGGGAGGCCCGGTAGCCCGCCAGGGCCTGCGGGACCGCGCGCAGCCGGGCGGCGACGGCGGCCCAGTCCTCATCGGTCCCGGTCGGCATCAGCATGAACACACCGCGCACCGAGTGGACGGGGGAGTGCAGGTTGCTGACGGCCCGCAGGCCCTCACCGGCCTCGTGCACGGCCAGCTCGGCGGTGAGCCGCTCGCGCAGCAGCCGCGCGCAGCGGCGCTCGTCGTCGTCCGGCACCTCGGCCGCGTCGATGTCGGCCAGGGTGCGGCGGGCGAGTTCGGCCTGGGCCTCCAGCCCGGCGGGGCTGAAGTCGGGGAGCCGGTCCTGGCCGGTCCGCACCCCCAGGTACGTGGCGGTGATGGGATCGAGTTCGGTGACCGCGTCGACGTACGCGTCGGCGATCCGGCGGGGCAGCGCGCTGCCGGTGGTGTCGGGCATGGTCACATCCTGGTACGGAGCGGCCCGCTCCGTCATCACCATTGACGATCATATTGCTGACGTGGGCGGGAGCAGTGGTCCGCAGTCCCAGTGCTGGAAGATCAACCGGGTTTCCACACGGGCGACTTCGGGCCGCGAGGTGAACTCGTCGACGACGAGGCGCTGGAGGTCGCCGGTGCTCGCGACGGCCACGTGGACGAGGTAGTCGTCGGGCCCGGTGAGGTGGAACAGCGCCCGCGACTCCGGCAGTGCCCGCACCCGCTCCACGAAGGGGCCGATCAGCTCCCGGCGGTGCGGCCGCACCTGCACCGCAAGCAGCGCCTCCAGTGGCCGCCCGATCCGGGCCGGGTCGACCCGCAGCTCGTGGCCGAGGATCACCCCGGTGCGGCGCAGCCGGCCGACCCGGTCCAGGCAGGTGGACGGGGCCACGCCGACGGCGGCGGCGAGGTCCTTGTAGGTCGTCCGTGCGTCGTTCTGCAGGAGTCGCAGAATCTCGAGGTCGACCGGATCCAGAAGCACAGAATCGGACATCGGCCGAAGTTAACACGGGTCTTTCCCGCTACGGCCCGGTAGCTGTTCAGCATCGGGCCATGGACACGACAGCATCGGCGCCCACCCGCGCCCTCGCCACCGAGGCCGTGCACGCCGGCCGCGAAGACCTCGCCGACCTCGGCCTGCACGCCGTTCCCCTCGACCTGTCCACCACCTACCCCTCGCGCGACAGCCGAGCCGAGGCCGCCCGCCTGGACGACTTCGCCGTGACCGGTGCCGCGCTGACCGGCCCGCCGGTCTACTCCCGGCTCGACAACCCCACCGTCGCCCGCTTCGAGACCGCGCTGGCCCGGCTGGAGGGCGCCGAGGCCGCCGTGGCCTTCGCCAGCGGCATGGCCGCCCTCACCGCCACCCTGCTGGCCCGCGCCTCCATGGGGCTGCGCCACGTGGTGGCCGTCCGCCCGCTGTACGGCTGCAGCGACCACCTGCTGACCGGCGGCCTGATCGGCACCGAGGTGACCTGGACCGACCCGGCCGGCATCGCCGACGCCATCCGGCCCGACACCGGCCTGGTGATCGTGGAGACCCCCGCCAACCCGACGCTCGCCGAGGTCGACCTGCGGGCCGTCGCCCACTCCTGCGGCGAGGTGCCGCTGGTCGTCGACAACACCTTCGCCACGCCCGTCCTGCAGCGCCCCCTGGAGAGCGGCGCCAGGATCGTGCTGCACAGCGCCACCAAGTACCTCGGCGGTCACGGCGACGTCCTCGGCGGAGTCATCGCCTGCGACGAGGAGTTCGCCCGTGTGCTGCGCAAGGTGCGCTTCGCCACCGGCGGGGTGCTGCATCCGCTGGCGGGCTACCTGCTGCTGCGCGGGCTGTCCACGCTGCCGGTCCGGGTGAAGTCCGCCTCGGCGACGGCGGCCGCGCTGGCCGAGCGGCTGGCCGCCGACCCGCGGGTGGCGAAGGTGCACTATCCGCGGCTCGGCGGCGCCATGGTCGCGTTCGAGGTCCAGGGCGACCCGCACGAGGTGATCGCCGGGGTCCGGCTGATCACCCCGGCGGTCAGCCTCGGCAGCGTCGACACCCTCATCCAGCACCCGGCCTCGATCAGCCACCGCATCGTCGACGAGGGCGACCGGCACAGCGCGGGTGTCAGCGACAAGCTGCTGCGCCTGTCGGTCGGCCTGGAGGACGTCGAGGACCTGTGGGAGGACCTGGACATCGCGCTCAGCGCAGCCGAGCGCTCGCGTCGGCCGGTGACAGCGTCGCGGTGATGACCAGCGTGCCGTCCTCGACCTGGTAGTCCAGCGGCAGACCCAGGCGGCGCATCGTCGCGACCATCGCGGTGTTGGTCGCCCGGGTCACCGCGTACACGCTCTCGCACCCGGCGTCGGCGGCCTGCGCGGCCAGGCGGCGCAGCAGTTCCAGGCCGATGCCGCGGTGCTGCCAGGCGTCCTCGACCAGGAGGGCGACCTCGGTCTCGTCGCCGTCCCACAGCAGGTGGCCGAGGGCGACGAGCCGGCCGGAGACCGTCTGCACGGCGAGCGTCCGCCCGAAGCGGGGGCTGAGCAGGTGGGTCAGATAGCGGTCCACGTCCGCGACCGGGCCGTGGTAACGGCGCGCCAGGGTCGCGGGGGAGCACCGGTCGTGGAGCTCGCGGGCGGCCTCGAGGTCCTCGGGGCCCACCCGTCGGACGGTGAACTCCTTGCCCTCGGGCAGGGTGAGCACCGCCCGGCCCTCCGGGACCCTGGTGCCCAGCTGCGCGTCGAGCTCGACGAGCGCGCGGGCCCGCGCGAACTCGGTCGGGGTGAACGGGAGGTAGGCCCGTTCCACGGAGATGGTGCCCCCGGCCGGATCGCGCAGCCGCATGATCATGCCCTCCAGGGTGTCCTCGGCCGGGTCGGGGCCGGCCGTACCGGGCGGGGTGGACCTTATGGTGCAGCGGCCGAACAACTGGCGCAGGGTCATGGGAAGTTCGGCGGCGTCCATGGCTGTGCGGGTGGCGAGGCTGAGGACCCGGGTCGGGGTGTCGACGAGGTCGTGGGCGTCGGCCCGCTCGATCCAGGTGTCCCGCCCGCCCCCGTCGGCGGCGGCCCGCGTCAGCTCGCCCGGTGCGAGTGCGGCCGGGGCGCGGACCAGGAACTCGTCCACGGTGCCCTCGGCCAGCGGGTGCGTCTGGAGGGTGAGGATGTCCACGCCCCGTCCGGCCAGCGCCGCGCAGAGTGCGGCGAGGCTGCCCGGAGTGTCGCGCACGGTGGTGCGCACCCGCCACAACGCGGTCCCGGCGTCGGGTCCGTGGGCGGCGGAGCCTTCCCCCGGCTCCGTCGTACGGTCCCGGGCGTGGCTCCCGGCGGGTGGGGGCGAATGAACGTGCCGGCGTGCCCACCATGTGTGGAAGCCGGCGGTCGCGGCGAGCGCGGCGGCCGACAGGCACAGCAGGGCGGGGCCGTCGGGGGCGTGCCCGACGAGGTTGGCGATGAGGTCGGCGGTGGCCACGGCCACGAAGAGCGCGGCGAGTTCGATGACGTCGCGGCGCCAGTGGTGCTGCCGCCGCGCGAGGGCGGCGGGGGCCGTCGTGGCGGAAGTCAGGTCTCGCATGCAAACACCATGCCGAACGGGTGTTGCGTGATCACGAACGCGTTGTGACCGACGGGTAAAGCGTGGTCCATGTCGCTTAACTCCCCCTTTCAACAATTCCATCCTGCGACAACCGGCGCAGGCACCGGCCGTAGCGGCGCGCGATGCCACGCTGAGTGACGCGTCCCAGCGGGCCCAGTAGACCCACGTACCACGCCCCCGGTCCACTGAAGGCCGTGACATCAAGCCACACGGACCCGTCCGGCGCGAGGCTGACCACGAACGCCTCCTCCCCGCGCTCCGGGTGACCGGGGAGCGTCCCGTACGCGAACCCGACGCGGTCCGGGCCGTGTTCCGCCCACACCACCTCGCACGGCGCGCGCAGCGGGCCGATCCGCAGGGGCACCCGCACCCCCGGCGCCGCGTCCGGGGTGCCGGCGGGCACCCGCAGTCCGGTCGCCCGGTGCATCCGCCACCCCGTCAACGCCCGTCCGGCCGCGGCCAGCACCTCGGGGCCCTCGCCGATCCGGATCCGCTCGTGCAGGTGGTGGAACCCCGGCGGGGTGGGCCCGCCGGTCCGGGTCACCCCGACCTGCTCGTAGCTGAAGCCACCCGTCATGGCGCCGTCCTCCCGGTCCGTCGGGACGCCGCGGAGCACCCGCCCCGGCCGCCCCACGAGGTCTCGAAATCGCCGTATTGCCCGGCTGATTTGCACATGCTAAGCCCTCCGGGACGCCGCCCGCCCGCCGCTGCCCAGGACATCCATCGCCGTGTCGAGGATCTTTGAAGCATGCGGCGCCCGCCGGCAGGGGGGCGAAACGATACGTATCGTTTTACTTCTCGACGGACGTCTGCTAGCGTCGTGGCATGGATCGAAACGATACGTATCGTTTCGTTGAGTCCCGTGAAGGAGTGCGCGTCATGAAGGGTTACACCGTTCCTCTCTCGCCCCGCGGCATCGCGAACCTGGCGCCGGCCCCGCCGTGGCACTACGCGGGGACCGCGGTCGCCGTGGAGTTCTTCACCGACCCCGACGCGGCGGCGGCGACCCTTCCCGAGGGTCTGACGCCCGACCCGGACTCCGCCGGCCGCGGGGTCGCGTTGTTCATCGACTGGCAGTACTCCTCCACCGGCCTGGAGTACCTCGACCCCGCGCGCTCCCAGTACCGCGAGTTCTTCGTCACCCTGGACGCCCACCACCGCGGCACGCCCGTCTCCTGGTGCCCCTACATCTACGTCGACAACGACTCGGCCATGGCCCGCGGCTGGGTCCAGGGCTTCCCCAAGAAGCTCGGCGCCGTCCACCAGACCCGCGCCTACTCCGTGGGCGGCCCGGGCACGCCCGTCCTCGGCCCCGGCGGACGATTCGCCGCCACGGCCTCGTCCGCCGGGCAGCGCATCGCCGAAGCGTCCGTCACCCTCCAGCAGCCCGTCCCCGACCCCGCCGCGCTCATGGGCCGCCCGCTGGTCAACCTCCGCCACTTCCCCAACCTGACCGCCGGACAGCACGACAAGCCCGCCGTCCACGAACTCGTCATGGCCGTCCTCGACGATGCCGCCGTCAGCGACGCCTGGGCCGGCACCGCCGACCTCGCCTTCCTCCCCGCCCACGGGGAGGAACTCGCCGACCTGCCCGTCCGCCGCACCGGCAGGGGCTTCCACTTCGACCTCGCCTACACCGTCACCGACCTCACCACCCTCACCGACTGACCCCCGACCCCCGCGGGCCCTGTCCGCGGCCCTCACACCTCAGGAGCCGACGTGCCCATCTACACCTGCACCACCGCTCAGGGGACGCTGGCAGTCGCGACGAAGGCGGAACTGGCCGCGGAGATCACCCGGATCCACTCGGAGGTCAACCATGTGCCGCCCGGGTACGTGAACGTGGTCTTCACCGAACCGCCCCGGGAGAGCGTCTACGTCGGCGGAGAGCCCGGAGCGCCGTTGCTGATCACCGGATGGGCGCGACGAGGCCACCCGCAGGAGGAGACCACCCGCCTGGCGCTGGAGCTGTCGGCGGCCGCCTCCCGCGTCACCGGGATTCCCGAGCCCCGTGTTCTGGTGGTGATCCAGGACAGCCCCGCGCGGTCGGCGGTCGAAGGCGGCCGTGTCCTGCCGGACCCCGGCCACGAGAAGGAATGGATGAGCCGGCAGGAGAGGTAGCGGCACGGGCTCCGCTGCGGTCGCCACCGCGGGCCGCTCGCGGTTCAGGGGTACACGCGCGGCCCGGTGACCAGGTTTCCCAGGCGGTCGTAGGGCCATGGGTTGGCGACGCAACCGTGCAGCCCCTTGATCTGCTGCATCATCACCGGGGCCGGCATGCCCGGTCCAGGACATCCCCGGTGTCCCCGTTCGAGGAAGTGCCCCACCTCATGGTTGATGATCATCGCGTGATAGTCCGCGGGCCTGCCCTCGTACTGGGGGCTGAGCAGGATCCAGCGCCTGATGTTGACCACGACGGTCTGGGCGACGTTGCAGTTCAGCTCACCCTGGGTGTCCAGACCGTATTCGGCGCACAGGGCGTCCGCGGTGTCGGGCGTCGCCGCCCGTACCCGGAAGTCGTACGGCGGCTCCTCCACACGCCGGAACGCGACACCGCTCGTCGTCCAGCCCCGCTCGTCGGCCAGTACGCGCTCGACCTCGGCGGCCACGGACGCCGCGGTGAGCCCACTGCCGTCCTCGGTCTGCACGACGTACCGCAGTGTCCTGCCGTGCCCGACGGTCTGCGACGAGCCACCGGCGGAGGTGAACGTGCCGGCCCCGCGCCGCGGTATCCGCGGGGGCGGCGGACTGCGCCGGGGACTGGGCGGTGCCGTCGGAGGCCGTGAGCCCTGCGGAGACCCCGAGGTGGCCGCGGGGGGCGAGGGACGGCTCTTGTGCGCCGCGGGGACGGCCGGCTTCGAGGGGTTCAGGTGCGCGACGGCGAACACCCCCGCGGAGCACACTCCCAGGATCACGAGGCCGACAAGAGGCCCGCGCCGCCTTCTCGCCCGGCGATGGCTGCTGCGACGGTGCTTCATGCCCCGAACTGAACAAGGCCCGCGGTGAAGCAGCGGTGAGCACCTGGACTCACGCGGTCCTCACGCGGCGCGGTGCATAGTGGCAGCGGAGCGCCGGAACCGCTGCCGGCTTCCACACGACCTCTCCGGGTCCGGGACACGGGCCGCGGCAGGCGGTGAACCCGGACGCGTCGCACAGGCACTCCTGTACGCCCGGGCCGCACCGCCGGCCGCCCTCGATCCGGCGCACGAGGGTGGCTCGGGGCCGCCGCCGGTGAGGCCGGGGAAGCGCCGCCGGCGCAGACGGAGAAACGGCCGCTGCGAGGCAGACGGTTCAGAAAAGGTCTGATGGGAGAGACGCAAGGTGCGGGTGCTGGTCGTGGAGGACGAGGAGATGCTCGCGGGTGCCATAGCCGAGGGTCTGCGGCAGGAGGCGTTCGCGGTGGACGTCGTCCACGACGGTGAGGCGGCGCTGGAACGGCTGGCGGTCAACGAGTACGACGTGATGGTGCTCGACCGCGACCTTCCGAAGCTGCACGGCGACGAAGTGTGCCGGCGCACCGCGTCAGAAGGGGCCGAGACCAAGATCCTCATGCTGACCGTCTCGACCACGGTCGCCGAGCGCGTCGCCGGGCTGAGCCTCGGGGCCGACGACTACCTGGTCAAGCCCTTCGCGTTCGCCGAGCTGGTGGCCCGGATCCGGACGCTTGGCCGCAGGGTGCGGCCACCGGCACCGCCGGTCCTGGAGCGCGCGGGGATCCGTCTCGACCCGCACCTGCGCGAGACCTACCGCGACGGCCGCTTCGTGCAGTTGTCGCGCAAGGAGTTCGCGGTCCTGGAGGAGTTGCTCCGGGGGCAGGGCGGCCCGGTCTCGGCCGAGCAACTGCTGGAACGGGTGTGGGACGAGAACATCGACCCCTTCACCACGATCGTGCGGGTCACCATCCGCAGCCTGCGGCGCAAGCTGGGCGAGCCGGCCGTGGTGGAGACCGTCACCGGAGTGGGATACCGCATCCGCTGACCGCGCGGCGGTGGTGCCCGGCGGACGCCTGCGCGCCGGCGACAGCCGGGAAGGAGCACACCTCGGGCCGCCTGCCCGCAGCGGACGCCGTACGCCGCCGATCCCGGTGGCCCATCGCCGCGGAGGCGGGTTTACTGACGGTGTCGAGGAAAGATGAGGTCGACCATGCCTCGTGGACACCGACACGCCCAACCCGGCCTGAAGGCGCCCTCGGAACGGGAAGCGGAGGCCTTCGAGAAGGAACTGTTCGGCATGGCCCGAGCAGGCCTCGAGGTGTACGGTCCGGATCTGCGCGTCCTGCGCTCCAACGCCGCCCTCCTCGCCCTGCGGGGCCTGCCCGAGGCGCAAGTGGTCGGAGCGCGCCTGGGTGATCTGGACACCCGGATCGCACTGTCGCCGATCATGCGCGAGGTCCTGGACACCCATGACGTGGTCCGGGAGCGTACCGTCGCCGCGGTCCCGGCCGACGACCCCGGCAACCGGCACCTGTACTCCGTCACCGGCTACCCGCTGCGATGCGACGGTCCCGTGCCGGGCGCCGTCGCGGCGATGGTCGACGATGTCACCGAGCAGGTCCGCAGGCAGAAGGCGACGGATCTGATGGCCGTGGCCCGGTCCAGGATCGGCACCACACTCGACGCGGGTCGCACCGCCCAGGAACTGGCCGACATGGCGGTCCCCGGCTTTGCCGACGCCGTCGCCGTCGACCTGGCGGAGTCCGTGTTCGACGGCGACGCCCCCATAGGGCCCGTCACGACACACCTTCCGATGCGGCGTGCCGGCTTCGCCTCCCACGAGGGGCAGTACGGGGCCTATCCGGTGGGCGGCGCCAGCCAGTTCACCTCCCACACGCCCTATACGCGAGCTCTGGCGGACCTGCGGCCGCGGCTGGTCGACCTGGCCAAGGAGTCGGGTGCCTGGCTGGTGCACGACCGCATGCGGGCCGAGTTCATCGTCCGTTCCGGGGCGCACTCGATGATCGTGGCACCGCTCACCGTGCACGGCCTGGTCCTGGGCCTGGCGGGCTTCTACCGGACCCGCTCCACCCTCGAGCCCTTCGGCGAGGACGATCTGTCGCTGGCGACGCAGCTCGCGTCCTGCACGGCGGTCTGCATCGACAACGCGCGCCGCTTCACCCGCGAGCACGTGGTCGCGACGGCACTCCAGCGCACCCTGCTGCCCCGCGAGACACCGCGGCTCACCGCCGTGGAAGCCTCCCACTGCTACCGGGTCGGCCGTTACGGCGCCCACTGGTTCGAGGTGCTCCCGCTGTCGAGCTGCCGGGTGGGTCTGATCATCGGATACGTGCCGGGAGAGGACCTGCAGGCGTCCGTGGCCATGGCACGTCTGCGGACGGCCGCCTCCACCCTGGCCGCGATGGACCTGCCGCCGGACGAGTTGCTGGCACATCTCGACGACGTCGCCCAGCGACTCGCCGACGAGCAGGAAGCGGACCCGGCCACACTCCACCGTGCACGCCCGCCGTTCACCGCGTCCTGCCTGTACATGACCTACGACCCGGTCACCCTCCGTTGCACGGCTGCGTCCGCCGGTCATGACAGCCCGCTGATCACCAGCCCCGAGGGCGTCGTCGCCACGTTCGAGGTGCCCCGGGGAGCGGCTCTGGGCAAGGGCGAGCCGCACGAGGTGGTCAGCGTGGAGCCGGCACCGGGCAGTCTCCTGTCGCTCTACTCGGACGGCAGCGCCGACCGCCATCCGTCGGAGGCCAGGGACCGCGTCGACCGGCTCCGCAGCACGGTGGCCCGACCCCTCGCGGACCCGGACGAGGTCTGTGACCAGGTGTCGTACCAGGTCCTGCGTGGCAGCACTCCCCAGGACGGTGCGGCGCTGCTGGTGGCCAGAACCCGGCCCATCGACGCCGGCAGCGTCGCTTCGTGGTCCCTCCCCGCCCGGGCGATCTCCGTGCGAGAGGCACGCCGGGCCGCCCGGGACCGGCTGGCGCAGTGGGGACTTGAGGAGTACTCCCCTCTCACGGAGCTGATCGTCAGCGAACTCGCGACCAATGTGATCGAGCACGCCGAAGGAGACATCAGGCTCCGCCTCATACGAGACCGCGTGCTGACCGTGGAGGTCGCGGACGACGCCGACACGACCCCCCGTCTGCGTCACGCCCGCCTGCAGGACGAGGACGGCCGCGGGGTGTTCCTGATCGCCTCCCTCGCCGACCGCTGGGGCACCCGTTACGAGGACGTGGGCAAGACGATCTGGGCCGAGCAGATGCTGACGGCCGCCTGACGGCCGTTCGGGCAGTCGTGCCGGAGACGGCTCATGCCTGCCCGGCCTGTCCGAGTTCCGGGTCGGGCCGTCCAGCCGGAGCGGGCTGCTCTTCCTGGTTCCGGACCCGCCGATGGGGGAGGGTGACGGTGACGGTCAACCCGCCCTCGGGGCGCGGGGTGGCGCCGGCCTCGCCGCCGTGCGTGTGGGCGATCGCCTGGACGATGGACAGGCCCAGGCCGCTTCCCTTGGCGGAATCGACGCGGTCGGTGAGCCTGCGGAAGGGCTGGAAGAGGGTGGGCACCTCGTGCGGACCGATCGTGGGCCCTGTGTTGGTGACGGTCAGCACCGCTGCTTCGGGGGTGGAGCGGGTGGTGACGCGGACGGCGCCGTCGTGGTGGTTGTAGCGGATGGCGTTGTCGACGAGGTTCCGCGCGAGCTGCTCCAGCAAGGTGGGGTCACCGTGCAGTGGTGCGGCGTCGAGATCGCCGGACAGGGCGATCCCGGCCTCTCGTGCCGTTGCCGCGGCGGCGTCGACGACCGCCTCGGCGACCCGGCCGAGGTCGGTGGGCAGGTGCTCCGCGGTGCCGTTGTCCGAGCGGGCGAGCGCGAGGAGGGCGTCGATCAGACGCTCCTGGCGGGCGTTGACCTTCAGCAGGTCCTCACCGAGGTGGCGCAGAGGTGCCGTGACGTCGCGGCGGTTCATGGCCACTTCGACGAGCGTGCGGTTGACCGCGAGCGGTGTCTTCAGCTCGTGCGCGGCGTTGGCGATGAAGCGGCCCTGACCGGCGAACGACTCGTCCAGACGTTCCAGCATGCGGTCGAATGAGTCGGCGAGGGTCTTGACCTCGCCGGGCGGTGCGTCGAGGGAGATGCGCCGGTGCAGCGTGCGCCCGGCTATCCGCTCGGCGGTGTGCGTGATGCCGGTGAGCGGGCGCAGCAGCCGTCCCGCCACCACCCACCCCGCGGCGGTGGCCGAGACACCGACGAGCGTGACGACCAGCGATCCCCACCTGAGCATCCACAGCATGTCCTCGTTCATGTCGTGCGGATTCACCTGCGGCGACGGAACGGCGTGGTTGAAGTGCCAGTAGCGGACGACCAGCAGCACCGTGGCCGCCAGTACGGCCGAACCCGCGATGAAGAACATCAGGCCGAACACCGCCGTCAGCCGCAGCCGAAGGCTGCCGCGGTGCGCGGCGATCCATCGGACAGGGAGCGGCATCGGCCGTCGGCTGCGGGCGCCGTCGGGCGCGGACCGGCCGCGCCTCGGGGTGGGCGCAGGGCCGAGCGGGATCGACCGCCGTCGTGCCGTGAGAGGGCGCATCCCGTCTGCCCGCCTTCGCTCGTGGATCCGCTGTCACCGCCCCAGTGTCCGCCTTCGCCGGTGAGCCGGAGGTGAGCACTCGTGCTCACCTCCGGCTCACCGGCGTCCTGCTCGGATGGCACCGGCAGCGTGACCGGGGACTTCGCGGGTCACGCCTGGGCCGCCGTCCGTCATCGGTCATGGGAGAAACAGCAATGCGAGCAATGGCAACGATCACAAAGGTGTTCGGCACCTCGGCGCTTGTCGTCGCCACCGTGGCGACCCTGACGGGATGCGGCGGTGGTGGCGCGAACGGCGCGCAGGTGGCGAACGTGCCGGACGGTACGCCGAGCGTCAGCCCCTCGGCAGGCGATGACATGGCCCGTTACAAGCCTGTGGTGGAATGCCTCCGCGAGCACGGATTCGATGTCAAGGACCCCGACCCGAACGATGAACACGGGATCGTCTCCATGGCCGACGGGCGTGCCCTGCCCATCACGGACCCCGGCTTCAAGGCGTGCGATTCGAAGTGGCCGGCGGACGAGAACACGGGACCACTGTGGAACGCGGAGGAGATCGGGCTGCTCAAGCAGTACGCCGTGTGCATGCGTGAGCACGGGGCCTCCGACTACCCCGATCCCGACCCGGAGACCGGCGAGCAGCCCGCCGACTCGACGTACAACCTCAAGCTCGATCCGAAGGCCAAGAAGGCCCAGGAGGCGTGCTACAAGCTGTACCCGCAGTCCGAGAACGACGGCGTCGCCGGATGAGCCGGCGCAAGGAGCGGGGCAGGGGACGCCACGCACGGCTCGCCGCGGGCGGTGCGGCCGGCGCGGCTGTGGTCGCGCTGGCCGGTGCCGCCTCGCTGGGACATCTCGGAGGCCGCTCCACGAGTTCCGAACCCGCCGCGTCCCCTCCGGCGACCGCGGAGGTGACACGGAAGACCATGGAGCGCTGGATCACGGTCGAGGGCACCGTGACGTACGGCGCCGCCCGGCCCCTGACCGGGCACGCGCAGGGCACCGTCACCTGGCTGCCCGCGCCTGGCACCGTGCTGCGCCGCGGCGATGAGCTGGCCCGGATCGACGACCGCCCCGTTGTCCTGCTCTACAGCGACCTTCCCGCCTACCGGGAGCTGGCGCGTGGTGTGAAGGGTGAGGACGTCCTGGCGTTCACCACCAACCTCGCTGCCCTGGGCTACGGGGGCTTCACGCCCGGCGAGACGTACACCGAAGGCGTCGAGGCGGCCGTCAAACGCTGGCAGAAGGCCCTGGGCGTACCGGAGTCCGGGAAGATCAGCCTCGGTGACGTGGTGTACGCGGACGGGCCGCGCAGGGTCGCCCGGCGAGGCGCCACGGTCGGTGGCGCCGCCGTACCCGACCTGCTGACGGTGACCGGCACCACCCCGCGGGCCAGATTCGCCGTCCCGGCCGAGGACTCCGAGCTGGCCGTCAAGGGCGTACGCCTGAAGGTGTCCGCTGCCGACGGGAAGAGCACCGACGCCACGGTCACCACGGTCGGCATTCCGCACACCGACGAGAGCGGCGAACAAGTCCAGGACGTCGCCGCCTCGCTGACCCGTCCCTCGGCTGTGACCGGTGGCGGCGCCGGCGGCCTGACAGGCCGGTACCTCGCCGGACGGCACGAGAAGGTCCTGACCGTCCCGGTGTCGGCGGTCCTGGCGCTGGCAGGCGGCGGCTACGGGGTGGAGGTACTGGACGGGAACGGAAGGAGCCACGTCGTCGCCGTACGTCTCGGGCTGTTCGTCGACGGACGCGTCGAGGTGAGCGGAGACGGGCTGTCTCCCGGCACCAGGGTCGGAGCCGCACGATGAGCAGCGAACCCGTCGTGGTCCTGGACGGGGTGAGCCGCAGCTACGCCGGAGGCGTCGCCGCCGTACGGGGCGTCAGCCTGACGGTGGGGCCGGGTGAAGCGGTGGCCGTCGTCGGTCCGTCGGGATCCGGGAAGTCCACGATGCTCAACCTCATCGGCACGCTGGACCGGCCCACCTCGGGCCGGGTCGCCATCGCCGGGCACGAGGTGTCCCAGCTCAGCGACCGCCGCCTGTCCGCGCTGCGCGCCAGGTACATAGGGTTCATCTTCCAGCAGTTCCACCTGCCCGCCGGATTCCCGATCGTCGAGGCGGTGGCCGACGGCCTGCTCTACGGCGGCGTGCCGCCGAGGGAACGGAACCGTCGTGCCTTGACCGCCCTGTCCCGGGTCGGGCTCGGTCATCGCACCGACCACCGTCCGCACGAACTGTCCGGAGGCGAACGGCAGAGGGCGGCGATAGCCCGCGCCATCGTCGGTGAGCCTCCGCTGCTGCTCGCCGACGAACCGACCGGAAACCTCGACACGGCCTCCGGCGCAGCGGTGATGGGGCTCCTCGACGAGCTGCACACCTCCGGCACGGCCCTGGTGCTGATCACCCACGACGCCGAGGTCGCGGCGCGGCTGCCGCGCAGGATCGAGTTCCGGGACGGCGTCATCGTCAGTGATCGAGCGACCGGCCCGGGCGGTTCGGCCTCGCGAGGGGACCGACGGCTCACCGGCCGGGAAGCCGGCGCCGATGACGGCGACTTCGGCCGCCCCACCGCCACGGAGGTACCTCAGTGATGCAGATGACCCGCCCCCCGCTGACTCCGTTCAGACTGCGGCCCCGCGACGTTCTGCGAGTCGGCGGGACCGGACTGCGGTACCGACCCGTGCGGGCGGTCCTGTCCGCACTGGGCATCGCCATCGGCATCGCGGCGATGATCGCCGTCGTCGGGATCTCCAGTTCCAGCCGCACCGCACTCGACCAGGAGCTGGCCGCCCTGGGAACGAACCTGCTCACCGTGGGTCCGGGCAAGGACCACGCTTCCGGGCGGACAGTGGCGCTCCCGGACACGGCCCCGGCCATGATCCGCAGGGTCGGCCCCGTGGAGTCGGTCGCCGCGGTCGCCCGGCTGCCGCGAGCCGGCGTGTACCGCAACGAGCACATCCCCACGGCGCTCAGCGGCAGCATCGCCGTGTACGCGGCGACCCAAGGGCTGCCCGAAGCACTCCACGTCCCCTTGACCGTCGGAAGCTGGCCCAACGCGGCGCAGAGCGAACTGCCCGTGGTGGTCCTCGGCGCCGGCACCGCCGACACCCTGGGAATCCACCGGTTGCGCGGCGCATCGACCGCGGACGGCCCGAACGGCGTTCAGGTCGTGCTGGGCGGCAGCCGCTTCACGGTGGTGGGCATTCTCGCCCCAGCCCGTCTCGCGCCCGAACTCGACCGGGGCGCGCTCGTCGGCTGGGACGTCGCCCGAGCCGGGCTGGGCTTCGACGGCCACCCGACGACCGTCTACGCCCGGGTCCGGGACGACGCGGTCACCGCCGTGCACGGGGTTCTCGCTCCCACGGCCAACCCCGAGCACCCGGAACTCGTGTCCGTCTCAAGGCCCTCCGACGCCCTTGTCGCCAAGACCGCGTCCGAGCGGGCCTTCACGGGGCTGCTGCTGGGCCTGGGTTCGGTCGCGCTCCTGGTGGGCGGGATCGGAGTGGCCAACACCATGGTCATCTCCGTGCTGGAGCGCCGCACCGAGATCGGCCTGCGCCGCGCCCTGGGCGCCACCCAGGGGCAGATCCGACTGCAGTTCCTCGCGGAGTCGCTCCTGTTGTCCGCACTCGGCGGGGTGGCCGGCGTACTCCTCGGCATCATCGTGACCGGTGTGTACGCGACGACCCAGGGATGGCCCACGACGGTACCGGTCTGGGTCTCCGCCGGAGGAACCGCCGCCACGTTGGTCATCGGCGGCCTGGCGGGCCTGTACCCGTCCGTCCGTGCGGCGCGCCTGTCACCGACCGAGGCACTGGCGGGCACGTGACAGCCGAGCCCGAGACGGAAGGCTCCCGCGAGGCCGGACGGGTGAGCCGAACGATGGAGCCCGGCCGGGCGCGCCGGCCCGGTGGGAGGCGGGAGCCAAGGCATGCGGAGGTTCGATGAGCCGTCACACGTGGGGTCCCGCGCTGCTGCCCGGGACCCGCGTCGGCAAGGTCACGGTCACGGTGATGCCGCCGCCGGAACGGGGTGCGGCGCCCACGTCTCCGCCGTGGGCGTGGGCGACGGCCCGGACGATCGACAGGCCGAGACCGCTGCCCTTGGCCGCGCCGACCCGGTCGGTCAGCCGCCGGAAGGGCTGGAACAGGACGGGCACCTCATGAGCGTCGACGACGGGCCCCGTGTTGGTGACGGTGAGCCGCACCCCGCCGGGAACCTGTGCCGTGAGGACGTCGACCGTGCCGCCGCGGACGTTGTAGCGGACGGCGTTGTCGACGAGGTTCCGGGCCACCTGCTCCAGCAGCAGCGGGTCTGCGTGCAGTGGCGCGGGACGCAGATCCGCTCGGACCGTCACCGCGGCCTCTCCGGCCGCTCGAGCCGAGGCCTCGATGACCGAGGCGGCTGCCTCGGCCAGATCGCAGGGCAGGCGTTCCACGGTGCCGTTCTCGGAGCGGGCCAGGGCCAGCAAGGCGTCGATCAGCCGCTCGTGGCGGGCGTTGACCGCGAGCAGGTCCTCGGCCAGGTGGCGTATCTCCGCGGGGGCGTTGCGCCGGTTCATGGCGACTTCCACAAGGGTGCGGTTGATGACGAGCGGGGTCTTGAGTTCGTGTGCCGCGTTGGCGATGAAGCGGCCCTGGCCGGCGAAGGACTCGTCGAGTCTCGCCAGCATCCGGTCGAAGGAGTCGGCCAGTCTCTTGACCTCGCCGGGTCCGGCCTTCAGCGCGATCCGCTGGTGCAGCGTGCGCTCGGCGACGCGTTCGGCGGTTCCGGTGATCTGCATCAGCGGCCGCAGCAGCCGGCCTGCCGCCACCCAGCCCGCCGCGGTGGCCGTGGCTCCCACCGCGGCGGCCACGAGCGATCCCCACTTCAGCATCCACATCATGTCTGCGCGGGTGTTCATACCCTGGGCCACCGCGAGCCAACGGGCCTGCTCCTGGACCTGTGCCAGCTGATCAGGGGTGAGTGCCGGACGCACCTTGAGGTAGGGGGGGACGGACACGTCGGGGTGGGCCTGCCGGAAGCGGTGGACCAGCAGCACCGTGACGCCCAGCACCACAGCGACGGCCAGGAAGAACATCACGCCGAAGATGCAGGTCAGCCGGAGGCGCATGCTCCCCCGGTGTTCGGCGAGCCAGCGGGTGGCAACGTTCACGGGTTCCGGCCGGGGGCGCCGGCCGGGATCGCCCGAGCCGGGTTGAGGCCGCGGAGGAAGGGGGGACATGCACCTGCTCCCGGTTCGACTTCTCTGGCGTGCCCTCCCGGATTCGGTCGCACCGGTGGATCGGGCGGAGAACCCGATCGCCAGGACCGACAGACGGCCGTGCATCCGACGCGAATCCGGAAAGGCGGCCGTCGCGATGGTGAAAGCCACCGGCGGTATCGCGACAGGGGGAAGCCGAAATTCCCGGCCGCCGGTCCCAGGGGGAAACCGGCAGTCAGGTGGAAAAGGGCTTCCACCTCATTTTTTCGCACCCCCCGTACCGGGGATAGAGGGAGGAGCGAGGAATCCCGGCACCTGTTCCTGTGGAAATCACAGGGCCTCGGGAGCCCCCGGCTTCGGGGGGCGTCGGCATCGGGGTGCGTCGGCATCGGGTGGGGCTCACGTGGAGGTCTTGCTCCCGCGGGGGGCGAAGCCGGAGCCGTTCTCGGTGACGAGCCGCGTGAGGTGCTCGGCGAGAGCGGTGTCGGTGGGGGTGTCGGTCATCAGGCGCCGGTAGAGGATGGTGCCGGCCCAGACGTCCTGGACGAGGTCGGTGTCGAGGTCGTGGGGGAGGTCGCCGCGCTGTACGCCGCGGCGCAGTGCGGCGGCGATGTTCTCCCGTTTGCGGTGGAGGAAGGTCTCGCGGAAGCGGGACATCAGCTCGGGGTGGGGGAGCAGGCCCGCCGCGAGGGCGGGCAGGGAGGCCGCGATGTCCTCATTGGTGTAGTTGTCGATGGTCATGTCGACCGCGTGGCGCAGTTCCGCGTGGGTGTCGCCGAGGTCGGGGATCTCCTCGGCGCGGAAGATCTCGGCGAGCGCGTCGGCGATCAGGGCTTCCTTGTTCGGCCACCAGCGGTAGATGGTCGACTTGCCGACGCCCGCGGCGGCCGCGACGGCTTCGATGGTCAGTGCCGGGTAGCCCTGTGCCGACAGGACGTCCCGTGCCGCGTCGAGGATCTTCGCGGCGGACCGCGGCCCGCCGGCCGGCGGGCCCGAGGAGAATGCCAGTGCCATACAAGGACGATACGTATCGTTTCGTTTGGCGTCAAGGACACGCGCCGCAGCCGTGGTGCCCGGGGACCGTGCTCAGGGCCCCGGCCCGAATGCCGGGATTCGTTTTCGGTCCCTCGGATTCTCCGGACGGATTCACACGAGGAATCGGAGACGGATTGTGCATTTCCGCTGCGGGGAGGGAACGTGTGGCGCTGCGGTACCGTGGAAAACGTCATCCGTTCGAAGGGTCAGGATTCTCGTGAGCGCACGACAAGCGGATCACCCGAGCACTGATGACGCGGTTGCCGCGGAGCTCTCCGCCCTCTACCGGTGGGCGGCTCGGGAGACGGAGGCGCTGGTGCCCGCCATCGTGGACGACATCCGCGGCCAAGTGGGGTGGTTCGAAGCGATGCCGCGCGCCGACCACGAGAACATGGTGCTGGAGCAGTACCAGGCGTTCCTCGCCTCCCTTCAGGAGGAACGGCCGCCCACCGGACGCGAGATCGAGGCCGCGCGGGAACTCGGACGAAGGCGGGCCCGGCAGTTCGTCCCCATGGAAGCGGTCATCACGGGCTTCCACATCGGCTACCGGCATCTGTGGGGCAGGCTGCGCCGCGAGGCCGGCGGCCGGAACACGGCGGCCCTGCTCGCCCTGCTCGAATCGGTGGACCGGACCTGGGCGTGGGTGCAGCACATGTGCGGCGCCGTGGCCGACGGCTACTCCGAGACGAGCCGGGTCCGGGAAACGGCGCTCGTCGAACTCCGGCACCGGTTCATCGAAGCCCTCCACGCCGGCGGTGCGCAGGGCGAGGACGGCCTGTGCATGGCGCGGGCGCTGGACTTCGATCCCCACGCCTCCTTCCAGGCCGTGTGCGCCCCCGTCGAAGCCTGGTCCGACAGCCACTTCGACCTTCTGCGGCGGAAGCTTCGCACGGACGGCGGCACGCTGCACGCGGTGATCCACGGCGAGCGCGTCGTGATCCTGGTGCAGGGCGTGGTCATCGCGGACGCAGGGGACCTGCTGCCTCCGGGAGTTGCTCCGGTTGTGGGGATCGGCATGCCCAGGGCCGGGCTGGCGGGCGCCGCGGAGAGCATCGGCGACGCCGAACGAGCGCTGGTGGTCGCCCGGGAGCGGGGACGCCCCGTGTCCTTCGACGACAAGTGGCTCATCGCCACCCTCCTGCCCCAGCGCGACCGGTTGGCTCCTCTCGTGCGTTCCACGGTGCCGCGCAGCCATCCACGTCTCGCCGATGCCGTCCTGGCCTTCGCGCACAACGGCTTCTCGATCAGCGCGAGCGCGGCGGTCCTGCATCTGCACCCCAACACCGTGTCCTACCGGCTGGATCGCTGGCACCACCACACAGGCTGGGACCCCCGCAGCTGGGACGGACTGGCCCGTTCCCTCGCCGCCATCGTGCTGTACCCGCCGGAGAACCCCGGGCCCTGACCCCCGCGCCCTGACCCCCGCGCCCTGAACCCCGGGCCCTGGTCCAGCGGCGCGCACCGCGGCTGAGCTGGGCAGGTCGTTCGTCGCTCACGCCCTGCTCACATATGCCCTGCTTAGGTTCGGACGAAGTGCGCCGGGAAGCACGCGCACTCGTGGAGGGCGGGTCGCATCGGTATGTCCGGTGGTCGGCCCGCCTTCTCGGTCCCGCTGTCCTCGGAAGGTCCGGCCTTGCTCTCAGTCAACGCCCGGCGGCATGCGAAACGCGCCGCCCCTCAGCCTCGCGGCCATGCCGTAGAGGCGGCTCGTTCCCTCTCCGGCCGGGTGTCAGTCGGTGGTGAGGATGTGGCCGTCGCGCAGTTCCAGGACGCGGTCGGCCAGGGCCAGGAGTTGGGGGTCGTGGGTGGCGACGAGGGCGGTGACGCCTTCGCTGTGGACGACGGCGCGCAGGAGTTCCATGACGGCGCGGCCGGTGTCGGCGTCGAGTTGGCCGGTGGGTTCGTCGGCGACGATCAGGGCGGGCCGGTTGGCCAGGGCGCGGGCGATGGCGACGCGTTGCTGCTGGCCGCCGGACATCTCGCCGGGGCGCTGGCCGGCGTGGCCTTGCAGGCCGACGAGGGAGAGCAGGAGGTTGACGCGTTCCTCGCGTTCGTGGCGGGGGGTGTTGCGCAGGCGCAGGGGGACGCCGACGTTCTCGGCGGCGGTGAGGATGGGCAGCAGGCCGAAGGACTGGAAGACGAAGCCCATGCGGTCGCGGCGCAGGGCGAGCAGTTCGCGTTCGGCGAGGTCGTTGAGTGTGGTGCCGTCGACGGTGACGGTGCCGGCGTCGGCGCGGTCCAGGCCGCCGATGATGTTCAGCAGGGTCGTCTTGCCCGAGCCGGAGCGGCCCTTGAGGGCCACCAGTTCCCCGCGGGCCACGGAGAAGGACACTCCGCCCAGGGCGTGCACCGCGGTGTCCCCGGTGCCGAAGGTGCGCACCAGGTCCTCGACCACGACCATCGCCTCGGAGGCAGCCCCGTCGCCCGCTGGGCCCTCACGCCGTTCCATCACTATCTCAGTCATACCGCGCAGCATAGTCAAAGTGGTAGAAATAGCAACAAACTTGACGAGGCTGAAGGTTGCCAGGAGCACGGGGCCTCGCGTCGCCCCGTCGGCGGGGTCGCGACCGGGGCGGGGCTGAGATGAACGGGTTCGTCCTTGCGCGCCTGCGCGCGCACCGTCTCCTGATCGGCGCCGCGGTCCTGTCCGTCCTCCTCACCACCTGCGCCGTGACGGCACTCGTGACGTTCAGCGACGCCGTCGGCGAGGCCGGCCTCAGGCGCGCGCTCCAGGAGCAGTTCGCCGCCAGGACGCTGATCGAGGTGACGGCCGACGTGGAGGGCGAGGACCGTGCGGCCGTCGACCACGCGGTGCGCGCGACGGTCGCCGGCGCGTACGACGGCCTGCCGGTCGCGGTGGAGGCGGTCACGCGCTCGCGTTCGTACGGGTTGCCCGAGGGGCCGCGGTCATCGGGTCCGGCGCGCGGCGACGACCTGGAGCTGACGCTCCTGTCCACATTGGACCGTGCCCGAGTGAGCATGGTGGAGGGCGTCTTTCCGGGACGGCCCACCGCCGGTCAGCCGCTTCCCGTCGCGCTGCCGGAGACCGCGGCGGCGGCGCTGAAGGTCCGCCCCGGGCGCGTCGTGACCCTGTCGGACCGGCTCCGTGATTCCACCCTCAGGGTGCGGGTGACGGGCGTCTTCCGCCCCGTCGATCCGACGGCGCCGTACTGGCGTATCGACCCCACGGGAGGACGCGGCCTTCGGACGCTGTCGTTCACCACGTACGGGCCCATGCTCGTCGACCCGCAGGTCTTCGCGTCCGGGGCGGTCCCCGCCGCGGAGATGGCCTGGCAGGCACACGCCGACTTCTCCACGGTCACGACAGCGCGCTTCGGTCGCATGAGCGCCGGAGTCCGGGAGGCGACACGGCGTCTGGAGCACATGTCGACCGATGGGTCGATCGCGGCGGGCAGCGAGTTGCCCGGGCTGCTCCAGGAGTTGCGCAGGACACTTCTGGTCACCCGGTCGACCCTGCTGATCAGTGCTTCGCAGCTGACGCTGCTGGCCGCGCTGTCGCTGCTGCTGGTCGCGCGGCTGCTCACGAGGGAGCGCGCCGAGGAGACCGCGCAGTTGCGGGCTCGCGGGGGCTCACGTGCCCGCATAGGAGGCCTGGCGGCGGTCGAAAGCCTGGCGCTGGTCGTACCGGCCGCGGTGCTGGCCCCGTTCCTGAACGGGCCGCTCATGGAGTTGCTGTCCGGGTACGGCGCTCTGGGCCGGACCGGAATACGGCTGGAAGCCCGGCCGGCGACCGCCTGGGCCGTGGCGGTGCTGACCGCTTCGTTGTGCGGGTTGGCCGTTGTCGTGCCCGCGTTGAGGGGATCGGGTTCCCGCGCTGATGGGGGTGCGGCGCGCAAACGGCAGCGTGCCCTTCCGGGAGTTGTGCGGGCCGGCGCCGACCTCGGGCTCGCGGTCGTTGCGGGACTGGCGTACTGGCAGTTGTCGCGCAGAGGCGCGCAGACAGGGGCGCTGACCACCGACACCGCCGGCGAACTGGGACTCGACCCGGTGCTCGTCGTCGCTCCGGCGATCTGCCTGCTGGCGGGCGCGGTACTCGTCCTGCGCCTGCTGCCGCTCGCCGCACGCCTCGGAGAGCGGCGGGCGGCCAGGGCCCGTGGCCTGTCGGCGTCGCTGGTGGGCTGGCAGCTGGCACGCCGGCCCGGCCGGGGCGCGGCCCCCCTTCTGCTGCTCGTCCTGGCCCTGTCGATCGGCATGTTCGCGATCGGCGAGAACAGCAGTTGGACCCGTTCGCAGAAGGACCAGGCCGACTTCGCGGCGGGCTCCGACATCCGCGTCACGGGCTCCACGACCCCGCCGTTCGGGCAGGGCGGCGTGTACGACCGTCTGGCCGGCGCCGCGGCGGTGACACCGGCCTCCCGTACCCAGGTGGCGCTGCCCCGTGACAGGGCGGCCACGGTGCTCGCCATGGACACCACGCAGGCGGCCCGCGTCATGCGGCTGCGTGGTGACCTGTCGGAACGCCCCCTCGCCGAGACCCTGCGGACGCTGCGTCCCGAGGACGACGGCCGTGCGCGTGACGCCGGACTCCTGGTGCCGCCGGGCACGGACCGCCTGCGGTTCGCCGTCCGGCTGGAGTCGCGGGACCCCCGCGGCCGGACGAAGCCGGCCGGGGCCGCTGACCGGCTCTGGGCGACCCTCACGGACCGCTACGGGGTGCTGTACACCTTCGAACTCGGCGAAGTGACCGGCGACGGCCGGGTGCACGTCCTGGAAGCGGATCTGGGCGCCGAGACGGGCCGGGCGCGTGGCGCCGGACCTGCCGGACCTCTGCGGATCACCGCCCTGAAAGCCGAATACCGCATGCCGAGGTCCGCGGCGCTTCACCGTCTGACGATCGCCGCGGTGGACGCCGTGGACGCCGAGGGCGGAACCGGGCGTCTCGCGCCGCAGGCCGGCGCGACATGGACGTCCCGGATACGCCGGTTCATGGACGTCACCGACATCGGGGCGGGGCACGAGGCCGGCTCGCCCGGAGAGACCCCGCGGTCCGGCCGTGACCCGCTTCTCTCCGTCGACTACGACACCGGTGCGAGCCGCGATCCGTTCGTGTCCTACAGCGCGTCGGTCACGGTGTCCGCGGCCCCGCCGCCTCCCGACACGGTGCCGGCGGTCGCCACCGATGCCTTTCTGAGGGCCACCAACGCCGAGGTCGGCAGCAAGGTGCTCCTGGACATGGGGTGGACGAAGCTCGACGTCCGCATCTCGGCGGCCGTGCGCGCACTGCCCACCACCGCGGCGGGGTCTCCCGCCGGCGACGGAGGCGCGGTCCTCCTCGGCGCACCGCGAGCCGGGTCCTGGGCGCCATGGACCTGCCGGGTCTGGAGCCGGACGAATGGTGGATCGCCGTACAGCGTGACTCGTCCGCCCGGGTCGCCGGCGCGCTCCGCGACCGGGGCGACATCTCTCGCGTCACCGTCCGCGCGGAGCAGCAGGCCGAGTTCCAGGACGACCCCCTTGGTGCCGGTCCTCTCTCCGCACTGCCCGCGGCGGTGCTCGCCGCGGTCGTACTCGCCCTGGTCGGCTTCGGCGTGGCCGCCGTCGGCGCGGTCGGAGAACGGCTGCGGGATCTCGCCAAGCTCCATGCCCTGGGGGCCTCACGCCGGTCGCTCATCCGCGTGGTGGCTGCCGAGCAGGGGCTGCTGGTGCTCATCGCGGTGGGCAGCGACGCGTTGCTCGGCGGCCTGCTCACCACGATGGTCGTTCCGTCGATCGTACTGGCCTCGCGGGCGCAGAGCCCGGTGCCCGGCGTCCTGGTCGAGCTTCCTCCAGGCCCGGTCGGCGCGCTGCTGCTCCTGGTCACAGCCGTGTCCCTGCTCCTCGCCGTGCTGATGGCCGGGCGGTCCGCCGACCCGGTTCGGACGCTCCGCGGCCAGGGGGAGGAGTGACGTGACCCCGTTCGCGGAAGCGGACCTCGGCTGCCGGCGCCGGTGGCCACGTCAAGCGGCGCGGGTGCAGCGGACCGTCCCCTGCGAGAACGTCCACCGCGTCGTGAGCAGCGCGGGTTCGTGCGCGCCCTCGCGGGCCCGGCGAACCCGCCGGCCACGACCACGCGGCGGACGCCCGGACGCCCGCCGCGCAGCAACCCCAGGCTCCGAAGCCCACGTTGGCGTGCGAGGTGTGTGCCTCCCGGCAACGCCGGGGCGCTCCCCGAGGGCCCTCGATTCCCTAGCCGGCGCGGCCGGTGCACCCTTTGAAGGAAACCGATGTCCATGTCCCACGTTCCGCGCGGCGGCGACGTGTCCCTGATCCGCTCAAGGCTGCGGGCCGCGCCAGGCACGGCACTGGCCATGGCCGTACTGGTGCTGGGAACCGCCTTCGTGACGGCGGTTCTGCCTCGCGCCGTCGAGGCGTACGAGAACGCGGCGCTGCTGCAGAGGCTGTCCCAGGCGTCGGTGGCCGGCCGCAGCGTCAGCGCGTCGTTCGACGTGAACGGGGGAGAGACGGGCCTCGTCAGCGCCGCGTCACTGGAGAGTGACGAGGAAGGGCTCCGGAGCGTGTTCCGCCCTCCGCTGTCCTCCGTCCTCAGGACGAGGGACACGGTCAGCGGTGTGCGGTCTCTGGAGCCCCTCGATGCCGGCGACAGGGCGCTGCCCCGGCCCACGGGGACCGTGGACCCGCAGAGCACCGTGGTCGCCCAGTTCGACCTGCCCCGTCACGCCCGGCTGGTCGACGGCCGGTTCTCCCGCCGGTTGAGCGACCCCCGCCGCGTCGAGGCGGTGGTCACGGACCGCACCGCCGGCACCATGGGGCTGCGCGCCGGATCGGAACTCCATCTGCGCTCCTCGTACGGCTCGGAGCTGACGGTCGGGATCACCGGGATCATCCGCCCCGACCGGCCGGAGGGGCCCTACTGGAACGCGGAACGGGATCTGCGTGCGCCGACGCTGAACAGCCGGGCGGGTCCACGCGGTGGTGGTCCCGAGGAGTACTGGCACTTCACGGTGCTCATCGCTCCCGAGGACGCGTGGCGGATGACCGCGTACGGCGACGGCGTCCGCGTCTACTTCCACCACCCCGCGGACCCCGAGCGCACGAAGGTCCGCGACGTTCCCGCGCTGCGCGACCAGCTCGACTCGCTCATCACCGGCCCCGGCGCGGCGGAGTTGCGCGACAGCCGTCCCCACATGGGGGAGATCGCCGAAGACGGCCTGTCGGCACTGCTGGGCTCCTTCGACGAGGAACGCGTGGCGGCCCGACCCCTGGTCCTCGTCGCGACGGTGGGCGTGGCCGCGGTCGCCGGGATCGTTCTTCTCATGGCCGCGGGGCTGCAAGCCGTTCGCCGGCGGTCCGAGTTCGCGTTGCTGCGGGCCCGGGGCATCAGCCTGCCGGCGCTCGCGGGCCGGCTGCTGGCCGAGAGCGCGCTGCCGGCGATTCCCGGTGCCGCGGCCGGTGTGCTGCTCGCCCTGGCTGCCGTACCGTCGGAGAACCACGTGCTGCCGGTACTGCTGGGGTCGCTGGTCGGGGTGTTCGCCTCGCTGGCCCTGCCGTTGCGCGCGGTGGCCGTCTCCGCGCGTCCCGTGCCCGACCGGCGCGCGGACCTCACCGCGGCACGCCCCTCCCGGAGGCGTGACGTGGCGGAACTCACCGTCACAGTGATCGTGATCGGCTCGGTGGTGGCCTTGCGGCGCCGTGGCACGGCGGACGGCGGTGCGGACGTGCTGACCGCCGCGGCGCCCGTGCTGGTGGCGGTGGCCGCCGCGCTGGTGCTGCTGCGGCTGTACCCCTGGCCGTTGCGGCTGCTGGCCCGGCCCTTCGCCCGGCTCGACGGGGCGGTGCTGCACCTGGGCCTGGCACGGGCCGGTCGAGCCCCGTCGATGTCCGCTCTTCCGCTCATGGCGCTTCTGGTGGCGCTCGCGGTCACCTCCTTCGGCGGGTCCGTCCTCGCCGGTGTCGAGGGCGGCCGCGACAGGGCCGCCCTGCGGGTGGTCGGCGCCGACGCGCGCGTCGACTCGTCCACCGGCCTGCCGGCGGCCCTGGAGTCGCGGGTACGCGGGCTCCACGGCGTACGGGACACGTCGGCGGTACGGATCGAGAAGGGCCTGTCGACTCCGTCGGGTGTGAGGTACAGCCTGGTCATCGCCGATCCCGCAGCGTACGGACGCGTGGTGTCGAGCACCGGCACGGGCGCTCCGTTCCCGTCGCTCGCCGGCGACGGGCGGGAGCCGATGCCGGCCGTGGTGTCGCCGGGGCTGGCCCGTGCCTTCGAGCGGGACGTGCTGATCGTGCGTTCTTCCGCCGGCCGGACCCCGGTACGGGCCGTCGCCACCCGGGACGTCACACCGGCGCTGGGCACCGGCGAGTTCGTCGTCGTGTCCGCGACGGACATGGCACGGAGGCACGCGCGGGCGGCCCGGGAACTGTCGGCATCCACGACCCTGCTCGTCACAGGATCGGACCTGCGTGGCCCGCAGTTGCGTGCCGTCGTGCGGCAGGTCTCGCAGCACGCGCAGGTCACGCTCCGGTCGGAGGAGCGGGTCTCCTACGGCACCTCGGCGCTGCAGTCCGGAGCACAACGCGTCTACCTGGCCGCCGTCGCGGCGGGCGCGGGGTACAGCGTGCTGGCGTTGCTGCTGTCGTTGCTGCACAACGCGCCGCAGCGCAAGGCGCTGCTGGCCCGGTTGCGGACGATGGGTATGACGGGACGCGGGCGGCAGTGGCTGGCGGTGCTGGAGATGCTGCCGC
>NZ_JARAVM010000092.1:0-863 GCF_033792735.1 Streptomyces sp. PA03-3a | reverse complement strand
GTGCTCGGCCTTCGGCCGCAGGGTCAGGTTTCGGCCACCCCTGGCGTCGGTGCAGGAGGTCCGCAGTTCGCAGGGGCCGCAGTGCCGTTCGGCGAAGCGAACTCCGGTAACCGGGGTGCCGCGGTGGCTCTGGGCGTCTCGCCACTGGACGCTTGTGTGCCCCGCTGGGGCAGACGGCCTGTCGCTGGTCCCAGTCGATAGTGAAGCGGGTGCTGTCGAAGAAGTCACCGGTCGCTTGTGGCCGGTTGGTGATCTTCCCGACTGGTCCGACGAGGTCGATGTTGTGATCGCGGCGGGCGCGATGGATCTGCTCGGCGTCGACGTATCCCGCGTCCACCAGGTGTTCGTCCGGCACCAGTCCGCGTTCGGCCAGGACGGTATGAATGTCCTCCAGCACGGCGTCGTCGGTCACTGGCGCCGGGGTGGTGTGGATGTGGGTGATCAAGTGCGGGGCATCGGGCTCGCAGGTCTCGCTGAGGTGGACCTTGTAGCCTGACCAGCCCAGATCCCGCTTCGCCCCGGTCCTGGCCTCGGGCTCGTGCGGGGTGCGTAAGCGGATCAGGCCGGGCGGGGTGTTCTTCTGCTCCCGCCAGCGCACGACACCGTCGGCGTGCTGGAACTGCTGCACCCACGTCTGGCGCAGCAACTCCACCGTGGGCAGACACCGCAGGCCGGCCGGTGCCGCATCCGACCAGACGGCTCGAAGCAGCACCATGCCGTCGGCCCCGCACTGGTCGCCGTGCTCGACGCGGGCGGCCCATCGCGAGGGGAAACGGCTGTCCTCCGGCCGGGCCGAGTAGCGGTCGAACCACTCTGGCGCGGCCACCGTCCCCAGCCAGTCCCCGGCCACCTCGGCAATCTGG